>NZ_AAWL01000002.1:227500-268213 GCF_000169155.1 Thermosinus carboxydivorans Nor1 | reverse complement strand
CCATAAGTTTAGTCCCCAGGGTGTCAGCGGCGTTGTTGTTATTTCGGAATCTCATTTAGCCATCCATACCTGGCCGGAGTTGGGCTACGCCGCTGTTGACGTATTTACTTGTGGCGACCGCGTCAATCCGTGGGATGCCTGTCAGCATCTGGTTGCTAAACTTGAGGCCGCCGAGGTAGATGCCCGTGAAGTAAAACGAGGTCAACTAAAAGAAGTAACAGCGCAAAAAGTATCTTAAATCATTAGGGAGGGATTTTATTTTCCCTTTAATATGCTGGAAGTGCGTATTTGTTTAGCTTCTGTGTTACGAGGTATACACGGGGAGTTTTTTTATTTGGGCCGTTTTTGACAAGGACTTCGTCTAACCATATAATGGTACTTGCGGGAATAGGAATGAGATTTATACCGTAAACTAACTCCGAATTTGACAGGAGGTAGATAACATGGACAAGACCTTGGCTTGGTTAAAGGAGATTAGCGAGGCGCCGGGGGTATCCGGGTTTGAGCAGCCCATTAGGACCCTACTAACACAAAAACTCAGTAGTATTGCCGAAGTCAGTTCTGATAACCTGGGCAGTGTGATTTTTAAGAAGCGTGGTGGCAGTGATACACCTAAGATTATGATTGCCGCCCATATGGATGAAATTGGTTTTATGGTCAAATACATAACGAAAGAGGGTTTTCTGAAATTTACTACGCTGGGGGGCTGGTGGGAACAAGTCATGCTCGGACAACGGGTAACTGTTCATACGACTAAGGGTGCTATTCCCGGCGTGATTGGCAGTAAACCGCCGCACATCCTTTCGCCCGAGGAACGCAAAAAAGTTGTTCAGAAAAAAGATATGTACATCGATATTGGCGCCGAGGATGAAAAAGAGGCGAAAGAGCGGTTTGGCGTGCGGCCAGGCAACCCGGTTACCCCATTTAGTCCCTTTACTACTCTGGCCAATGAGCGATTATTGATGGGTAAGGCCTGGGATAATCGTATCGGTTGCGCTATTATGGCTGAGGTCATGGAAAAGCTGCAGCACGAGATGCACGCCAACACCGTTTATGGTGTAGGTACTGTGCAGGAAGAAGTGGGACTAAGAGGGGCTAAAACCAGTGCTGGAGTAATTCACCCTGACATTGCCTTTGCCGTGGATACTTGTGTGGCGGGAGATACGCCGGGTGTAACAAGCGACCAAGCGTCCAGTAAACTGGGCAAAGGCGTGGCTATTTCCATCTATGATTCCAGTCTCATTCCTCATACTGGCTTGCGTGATTTTGTTGTGGAAGTGGCCGAACAAAATCATATTCCCTACCAACTAGAGTTTACTGAAGGTGGCGGAACCGACGCCGGCCGCATTCATCTTCATGCCCAAGGAGTGCCCAGTCTGGTACTTAGTATTCCCACCCGCTATATTCACAGCCATAACAGCATCGTTCACCGCGACGATTATGACGCGGCCGTGCGGCTTCTTGTTGCTGTAATTAAGCAGCTCGATCAGAACAAATATCAGGAATTGGTGAAATAATGCCTGAAGGAATATTCCGTGTCTTCTGCGGTTTCTCTATTTCCCATTTTGATATTACCGGTTTTCGGAGTAGACCCCCATGTCGTTAGCACGACACCAACAAAGAATGAAAACAGGTGTAGAGTTTTCGGAGTAGAAATGCAGGTTATTGGCGTTACATAAATCATCTTTACATTACGAATGTTAAAAAGCAAGGTGAAAATATGGAAAAGACGCTTGTATTAATTAAGCCTGACGGTGTTGCCAGAGGACTGTGCGGCGAGATCATCAGCCGTTTTGAGCGGCGGGGACTCCGCATTTTGGCTTTAAAGATGATGACGTTGTCGCGTGAACAGGCCTATAATCACTACGCTGAACATCAAGGCAAGCCTTTTTTTGACGGACTGATTGACTTCATTACCTCCGGACCGCTAGTAGCAATGGTTGTGGGCGGGGAAAACGCTATTAAGGTAGTGAGGACGATGATGGGGCCGACCGATCCGGCTGGAGCTGCTCCTGGGACGATACGGGGCGATTTTGCCTTGTCTGTAGACAACAATGTTATTCACGGCTCTGACAGCGCAAGCAGCGCTATGCGAGAAATTGATCTTTTTTTCGCTGCCCATGAAATTATGAAATAGCGGCAGCCAATTGGGAGAGAGGGAGAAAGATGAAAATCTATACCAAAACGGGAGACCAAGGCAATACCAGTCTATACACGGGTGAACGGGTTGCTAAAGATAGCCTGCGGGTAGAAGCCTACGGCAGCATTGATGAAACAGACGCTGCGCTAGGACTGGCACGGGCGCTTTGTCTTAAACAGGAAGTGAAGCAAGCCATTTATGACATGCAGCGGATGCTGTGGCAGCTAATGGCTGATGTAGCCAGTTTGGGCGAGAAAGGCAGCCGTATTACCGCTGAACATGTACGGGAATTGGAACAGATGATTGACCGTTTTGATGTAATGCTACCGCCCTTGACGAAGTTTGTGATACCTGGTGATACGCCCGGGTCGGCGGCGCTCCATGTAGCCCGCACTGTGGCCAGGCGGGCGGAGCGGCAGATGTGGCGCTTGGCAAGAGAAGAAAGTGTAAACGAGCATGTTTTGGTAGCCTTAAACCGGCTGTCTGATCTGTGTTTTGTTCTTTCCCGCGTAGAAAGTGAAGAGGCGAAAGAGGCTTAACGGGAGGTTGATAGGATGCCTATTTATGAATTTCAGTGCAACGCCTGCGGTGTCCGTTTTGACCAATTATGCCGGGTAAACTGGGAAGGCGCGGTGCGATGCCCGTCCTGCCAGAGCAGTGATGTTCGGAAACTTCTATCACAATTTGTAAGTGGAGGACGAAGCGGTGGAGGGTGCACTGGCTGCTCGGGAAAATCTTGCAGCACCTGTAAATAGCAGACACAAATGGCTCCACTCCGACATACACTATAGCAAGTGCTCAGCATACATAGTGGGGCAGGAGGGGCGAGGACGGTGAAACTCAAGGTTTATTTTATGTCCATACCCAAGCCGTTTAGGAAATTACTGCGCATGTTTTGTAAAAATTGCTAAAATTCGAGAAATACTAATAACCGCCGGAAATAGGCGGTTATTAATTTTTTGTAAATAAACTGAAAAGCAGGAAAATTTGTAGTTGGCAGAGAACTGAAATTACAGTCATTGCACACAGATGCATTACTTGTGTGACAGGAAATAGAGTATAGGAGGGACACGGGTTGAAAGAGTACAAAAGTGACAGGCTAAGAAATGTGGGAATTGTTGCACACGGAGGAGCAGGCAAAACAACGTTAACCGAGGCGTTTTTGTTCAGCTCTGGCGCTATTTCCCGAATGGGCCGGGTAGATGATGGTACCGCGACTACCGACTTCGAGCCGGAAGAAATTAAACGGAAAGTCACAATCAGCGCAAGTTTAGCTCCTTGTGAATGGCGGGAACATAAAATAAACTTTATTGATACACCTGGTTATGCCGATTTTGTTTCGGAAGTAAAAGGCTCATTGCGGGCGGTTGATAGTGTTCTTGTTGTTTTGTGTGCTGCAGCCGGTGTGGAAGTAGAAACGGAAAAAGTTTGGCAATATGCCGCCGACCTTGGTTTGCCCCGGATCGCCTTTATCAACAAAATGGATAGAGAAAATGCCGACTTCGATAACGTCCTAAATGTCATGCGAGATAAATTCGGCCACGGGGTAGTGCCACTACAACTGCCAATTGGTTCGCAAGACACATTTAAAGGTCTCATTGACCTTATCTCTATGAAAGCCTTATTGCCCGCCAATCCGCAGGGTACCAAGTATGAAGAGATGTCTATTCCTGCCGAGTTTGAAGAGCGGGCTCAGGAAGCACGCCTTGCTTTGATTGAGGCAGCTGCTGAAGGCGATGATGACCTACTGACTAAATACTTAGAAGGGGAAGAACTATCGGAAGAAGAAATTAAACAAGGCTTGATGAAAGGCATTGCTCAGGCCAAGATTTTCCCTGTCTTCTGCGGTTCAGCGGCCAAAAATATTGGTACCCATCAACTTCTGGATGCTGTCATTTCATACCTGCCCGCTCCTAATGTCAGATCGGTAAAAGGATTTCATCCTATAAGCAAAGAGGCGTTAGAAAGAACATATTCTGACCCGTTTGCGGCGTTAGTCTTTAAGACAACCGCAGACCCCTTCGTCGGCCGGCTTAGTTTCATCCGCGTTTTTTCAGGAATGCTGAGGCCTGACAGTACCATTTATAATGTGACGCGCGACAAGACGGAGCGTATTGGTAATATCTTTACGATGCGCGGAAAACAGCAGGATAGCGTAACGGTAGCCCATGCCGGCGACATTGTCGTGGTCGCCAAGATGCAAGAAACAAAAACAGGAGACTCGCTGTGCGACAAGGATAAACCAATTGTTTTCGAGCCGATTAATTATCCTAAGCCGATGTTTATGTTGGCCGTAGAACCTAAGAACAAGGGTGATGAAGATAAACTGGCCAACGCGCTTAGCCGTATGGCGGATGAAGATGCAACATTTATGCTCGAGAAAAATAACGAGACGCATCAACTGCTAGTAAGGGGTTTGAGCGATTTGCATCTTGACGTGATTGTCGAGCGGATGAAGCGTAAATTTGGCGTCGATGTCAAACTTAGCGATCCCAAGATCCCTTACCGTGAAACCATTCGTTCCAGTGTTAAAGTTGAATACAAACACAAAAAACAGAGTGGCGGTCATGGGCAATATGGTCATGTATGGCTCCAAATTGAACCGTTGCCGCAAGGTAGCGGCTTCGAGTTTACTGAAAGCATTTTTGGCGGTGCTGTCCCTAGACAGTATTTCCCTGCGGTAGAGAAGGGCATCCGGGAAGCTATGGCTGGCGGTGTAATTGCTGGTTATCCCATGACTGATATAAAAGTTAACCTCTTCGACGGGTCTTATCATGATGTAGATTCGTCGGAAATGGCCTTTAAAATTGCCGCATCGGCGGCCTTGCGCAAAGGCGCGCTTCAAGCTAAGCCCATCCTGCTTGAGCCAATCTACAATGTGGAAGTAACGGTTCCCGAAGCCTATATGGGCGACATAATCGGCGATTTTAACAGCCGCCGCGGCCGCATTCTGGGTATGGAGCCGATTGGCAAAGGTTTAGGGATTGTGAGGGCGCAAGTACCGCTAGCCGAAATATTCCGCTATTCCATTGATTTGCGTTCGATGACGCAAGGGCGCGGCAGTTTTGATATGAGTTTCTCCCATTACGAGGAAGTGCCGCAGCGTATTGCTGAGGGTATTATTGCCAGCGCCAAAAAAGATAAAGCGGAAGAAGAGTAGTAAAAAAAAAAAAGAAAAGCAGAAATCCTTATCAGGGATTTCTGCTTTTCTCATATTGTGGCAGGGGCGGCTGGACTCGAACCAACGCATGCGGGAGTCAAAGTCCCGTGCCTTACCGACTTGGCTACGCCCCTATGGATAAAAATGGTCGGGACGACAGGATTTGAACCTGCGACCTTTCGGTCCCGAACCGAACGCTCTACCAAGCTGAGCCACGTCCCGATGCACTTACATTTTTAAAGTATACATGACAAAAGCCGTATTGTCAACATAAATTCGCCGTTTTGTTATTTTCTATAGAATTTTTGTAATAAATAACCAGGAATTAGCAGTTATTACACGAAATCTACAACAGAATTAGGTGAGGTGAGATGCCGGATGGGCATTTTCGGTTCGCTTTTTGCCATCATGACACTCCTTTTATTGTTAACAGGCCCGGTAGCCGGCTCGCCGGTTGAGCCGCTGCCACCTATCTTAAAACCGGGAATGGCGGGTGAGGAGGTCGCGTACCTCCAGGCTAAACTACTGGAATTAGGATACTATACCGAAGCCGTCGACGGTAAGTTTGGGATACAGACCCGTTTGGCGGTCATGCGTTTTCAGCAGGCAACAGGATTGGAACCTGATGGCGTGGTTGGGGCACTGACTTGGCAGGCCATCCGTGAATACCACGAGCAGCCAGAGCTTAGCCGTAGCGGAGGAAATGAAAGAAAAGGACAACAGATTGCTGCTTTTGCCACGCGCTATTTAGGAACGCCCTATGCATGGTCAGGACAAACACCTAGCGGCTTTGACTGCTCGGGCTTCATTGTTTACGTTTTGGAGCATTTCGGAATAACCGTCCCCCGTACCGCGGATGAGCAGTTTGCTGTAGGGCAATGGGTCAGCCGCACGGAGCTTAAGCCAGGTGACCTGGTGTTTTTCAGTACTTATGCACCTGGACCTTCCCATGTGGGTATTTATCTTGGCGGCGATTTATTTATTCATGCCAGTTCGGCTGCGGGGGAGGTCACAGTTACCTCGATGAAAAAAGATTATTATGTTGCGCGTTATCTGGGGGCGCGCCGTCTGCTGAAATAATTAGCGAACCAGTCCGATGGATAGGCTAGGGTCGAGATGGATTTCGAACGTGCGCTCCCAAGGAAGACTAACTTCTATTGCTAAGCTGGTTACAACTAAGCGAACGTTATTTTCACCTTCAACCGGGATTTCCCGATTACCTAAGGCCTTTTGAAAAAAGTGGCGGCCGCGGTCCTGCATTAGGCTAGCAATGAGCTTATTGGTTTTTGAATAGGACGAACCCAAGTTGTAAGGGTTGACGCCGACAGCGCGGAGACGTTCATTGATATAAGGTTGAACATCTTTCAAGTAATACCAGTCGTCTAACATCCGGGCAACGAGAAATGTTAGATTGTGCCGATAGAGTTCGAGTTTCTCCGGCGTGTTTTCTGTTTTTGTCAATCGGCTGGAAAACAGGGCAGCTTGTGTTACGGCGGTGCCAATCGAATTACTGGTAGTGTTCCAGCCCGCGTAGGCAGCTAAGCGGGTGACAGCAATATTTTCTGTTAACAGTACAGGCAATAGTGTTTCTGACGCGAAAAAATTTTCTGTCAAGTCGACTAAAGCGACTTGGCGTCCTTCTTTGAGCAGGGCGTCAATTTCCCGTGCCGCCGCGCGGAGTTGACCGGGTCTTGTGTGACGGGTACCGGCGTGGACGTATAGAACAAAATCGGCCGCTGCCGGTGAAGAAACCTCGATGCCGTTGACGAGGGAAATCTTTTCACTCACCGTCGTCTGGATAGAGTGGGGCATAAACGGCATAACCAGTTGGGGTACGGTTGGATGCGAATAGGCAACGCAGATGCGCGGCTGATATTGAAACAAATCCATGGCGAAGCGGCCTAGCAGGGTCAAGGCCACTTCGTCGGTGCCGCGGGTTATCATCACTTTATTCGTTGCATGCATGGCTGTTTCCCAGTGGTGTTGTACGCGCTGTTTTACCATGTTAGGCACGCCAAAGGGATTGCCGTCATCCTGACCGATGACCAGGTAGTCGATTATTCCCTGTTCAACAAGGTTCATCAAGGCAAGGTTGACGCGATAATTTTCCTGGTAGAGACGCAAATAATTCTCTACCAGTTCTGGGGGGAGTTCTTCGGTAAGTGTGGCCAGTTTTTTTATGTCGTGAGGGTTCTCGAAGATATCGGTCTGGTCTTTTAAAATAGAGAACTGAAGCAGTTTTTTCTGATATAAAACGTTAGCATGATTGTCAGCCAGTAGTAGCCGGGGAATTATGCTAAACACATAAAGTTTTATTTCCGGGTTTTCCCTCCGGAGAGATTGGAGAAGATTGATTACTGTTTCCACGTCTGCTGTCGAACCATTTGCCAGCCGGGAAGACAATAGGCTGCCGTGAATGAGCATATCTGCGGAAATAATGGCCGCATTACTGTCCTTGGCCGCCTGGCGGAGCCATTGATGGAGACCTTGCCGGTGGGCAGGCCTATGGTAGTGGTCAAGCAGTTCTTGCGGGGGCATCACGACGGAAACAGCGCCAATTAGGCCAAGTTGTTGGACAAATTGGGTGCAGGCTGGCCGGCTGTCTAACGGGAGCAAGGCTACTTTTGCCGTCGGGGCGCTAAGTGTTGACGACGGAAGGGGCTGGACTTGGCGAATGGTCCCTAGCCGAACGTGTACTGCTGTCATTATAAAAATGAGAGCAACAATAAACAATATGTATACAACAAAGCGTTTAAGCATAAATCACCTCGTTTACCAATAACCACAAATAATTTCGACTTGGCAGGAAAAAATCCTGTAGATGTATAATGTGTTATACTTTGAACGATAAGCTTATTTTACATAAAGACGGAGTTACCATGCGAATTATTACCGGCAGCGCCAAAGGCACAAAACTGAAAACGCCGCGTAGTTTTGACGTGCGGCCTACGGCTGACCGCGTCAAAGAGTCCATATTTAATATTCTGGGCTCTGTTGTTTTAGATGCCGATGTCCTCGATTTATTTGCTGGAACGGGCAATCTGGGATTGGAGGCCGTCAGCCGAGGGGCGAAAAGCGCCATCTTTGTAGACAATAGTCCGGCAAGCATTGCTCTGATTAAAGAGAACATCATTCGCACCAAATCGGCAGACCGGACTCATGTCTATAAAAGTGACGCTTTGCGGTACATTGACCGGGCCGCTCAACTTGGTCAAAACTTTGACCTAATTTTTTGCGATCCACCTTACAACAAAGGATTAGCGACTGCGGTAGTGGAAAAGCTTGACAGTCGTCTCCTTCTGCGGGAAAGTGGGCTTTTGGTAATCGAGCATTCGCGACGCGAAGCAATCAATGACAATTTTTTAACTTAAACATCATACGGACACAGCAATATGGCGAAACAATGATTAGTTTTATTCAACGCAAAAAAATAATGTATATTCTAGGAGGTTAAATCGTGCGCATCGCAGTTTGCCCCGGTAGTTTCGACCCTGTTACCAATGGCCATCTTGACATTTTTGCGCGAGCAAGCCAGCTGTTCGACCAAATCATAGTGGCTGTTTTCCATAACCCGAACAAAAAACCGCTGTTTACCATGGAAGAACGTGTTGAGATGCTCCGGGAAGCCACCGGGCATATTCCCAACGTCCGTGTCGATTGTTTCTCCGGGTTACTTAACGAATATGTGCGGCGGCAAAACAGTAATATCATAGTAAGAGGCTTGCGCGCGCTTAGCGATTTTGAATATGAGTTTCAGCGGGCCTTATTGATCAAAAAAATAGATCCGGTAATCGAAACAGTGTTTATGATGACGAGTAGTGAGTATTCCTTTGTCAGTTCCAGCGGAATTAAGGAGTTGGCAAAGTTCGGCGGCTCTATTCGCGGGTTGGTTCCACAATGTGTGGAAGAGCGGATTTTACGGCGCTTGCATGAAGTTCAACATGTGTAAAGACGTTTAGATAGGTGGGAGAGGCAAGGATGAAAACGATTGAGATCTTGGATGAGATGGAGAACTTGCTTGTGGAAGCCGCAAAGGTTCCTTTTACTAATAAACTGATTATCGAGGAGGATGACCTAGGCCGATTGATGGACGAACTCCGGGAAACCGTACCAGGCGAGATA
Source organism: Thermosinus carboxydivorans Nor1 (assembly GCF_000169155.1). Taxonomy (NCBI): domain Bacteria; kingdom Bacillati; phylum Bacillota; class Negativicutes; order Selenomonadales; family Sporomusaceae; genus Thermosinus; species Thermosinus carboxydivorans. Next base: position 258,791 of record NZ_AAWL01000002.1, on the reverse strand, counting down.
GTGGAAGCCAAACGTATTTTGGCTGAGCGGCAACGGATTTTGGACGAGGCGCAACGGGAGGCTCAAACCATAATTGATCAGGCTAAGAGCTATATATCAAAACTAACAGATGAAAATATTATTACCCGGCAAGCACAGGAGCAGGCCAACGAAATCATCCAACAAGCCCAAAAAGAAGCTAGAGAGCTGCACAATCAGGCGCTAATTTATGCTAGCGAAGTTTTTAAACATATTGAGGCTAACCTGGAAAAGGCGCTGGAGGTAATCAGGCAAGGCCATGGAAGCCTGCAGCAAAGCAGACAGGAATAAATAAAGATAAGGAGCGATACTCCTTATCTTTTTACATAGGCAAAAATCTCGCGGGCAATATGAACGGCGAGAGAAAAGGTAACTAAAATTCCGATTAGCAAGGCAATCTGATAGGTTGCCTGTTCAATGCGCGTTGTCCAAAACGCCCAAGAATTGACTCCGACGGGCCTCCACATAACCGGGACGCTGAAATAACTGCCGAGCGCTAACGGGGACTTCATTAGGAGGACGGTAAGAACGGCGGCTAGAACGGCGTGAAGTAGACGGCCAAACATATAAGGAGCCATGCGTATTCCTGATTCAATGACAATGCTGGCTACCTGACCATGGACGCACAGACCACTCCAGGCGATGATGGCGCTGGCGATGGCCACCTTTTCTACTAGCGGTGCATCAGCTTGGCTGGCCGCCATAGCACCCAGATCTATTTCAAAAAAGCCGCTGACCAGCGCGGAGGCCAAGTTCGAACTATAACCAAAAAAACAGAGGAAGATGGCAAAGACTTTTTCCAACATACCGGTGACGCCGACGACAGAGATAATACGCAAGAATACGGAAAAGAGGATAATGAAGCCGCCAATCAGGAGGATAGTGTTCATCGATGATTTTACTGCATCACCAAGTAATTGGCCGGTTGAACGTTTATCCTCCTGCCGGGCGTTATACAGGGCTCGAAAGGCACGCAGAATGATATTGCCCGACGGTTTTGGCGCGTCTTGGGTGATCCCATCACGGTGACGGCCGTGATAACGGAATATTACTCCAACTAAAAAACTAGAAATATAGTGAGCCAGGGCGATAGTTGCTCCTAATTCAGGCATACCGAACATGCCCACGGCGACAGCGCCAAACATGAATAACGGGTCGGCTGTGTTAGTGAACGACAGTAGACGTTCAGCCTCAACGGCAGTACACATCTGGTTTTTTCGAAATTTGCAGGTGATGACAGCATCCATAGGATATCCGGACGCCAGACCCATCGACATTGCAAAAGCGCCTACGCCGGGCACATTGAATATGGGACGCATGAGCGGTTCCAGGAGAATGCCAATAAAGTGGACTACGCCAAAACCCATTAGGATTTCAGACAGAATAAAAAAAGGAAGCAGAGCAGGGAAGACCACATTCCACCACAAATTAAGCCCCATCACTGCTGAGTCGAAGGCTTCTTTCGGGTATTTTACCATAGAGATAGTAATAAATACTGTGCTAAAAGCCATAAAATATGCTAGTAGACGGGAGCGGTATCGTCTGCCCCTGCCCCAAATCTTCATCTAAAATCTCCTCCTCCACCCCTAGACGGTCTGTTACTATATATATGACTGGGTAGAGGTAATATAACTCGTTTTTTCGACAGGAGGGCTGTATGCGACCGAAAATCGGTTTGGCGCTCGGGTCAGGCGGGCTACGGGGTTTGGCCCATGTAGGGGTGTTAAGAGTACTAGAAAGGGAAGGCATTCCCATCGACTGCATTGCAGGCTGCAGTATAGGCGCCCTGGTAGGCGCTTTGTACTGCGCTGGGTTGGACCCAGACACGATTTATAAACTGGCTAAGCACACCAAAAGACGACATTGGCTGGATTTTATCATCCCCAAAATGGGAATTATTGCCGGGGAACGAGTCTTGGCCATGCTGAAACTGCTAACCCAGCAAAAACAATTTGCCGACTTGCGCATCCCGCTAGCCGTGGTAGCTACCGAATTAACAACAGGTCAAGAAATTGTTTTTCAGGAAGGAGATGTAGCTCAGGCAGTGCGGGCCAGTATCTCGGTACCGGGTATTTTCGTTCCGCACCGCCTTAATGATATGCTGCTGGTAGACGGAGCGGTGATTAACCCGACGCCTATCGACGTAGCCCGGCGAATGGGGGCCAATATTGTTATTGCCGTTGACCTTGCGCATGCTGGAACGGTATGTAAGATTACCAATACTTTCGACGTGATAATCCAATCCATCGACATCATGGAACGGGAACTTTTTAAGCATCGTCAGCATTACTGCGATGTTCTCATTCGTCCCGACGTGGCCCATATTACGCCGAGCTCCTTTGAAACTTTTGATGAATGTGTCGCTTTAGGTGAACAGGCGGGAGAGGCGGCACTTCCTAAAATCAAAGCGCTGTTGGCGGAGGGGGGGCAGCGATGTATAACGGCGACCGGCGAAAATCCCAGCCGCCCGAGCGATAGTGGCGGTTAGGAAACCCTAGTACATATAGATCAGTCGCCAAAGTGTCGTAAGCCAGCATTACTTGTAGATCATTTAGGACGTGGCGGCTACGACTTTGACTGCTTAAAAACCTTGTTGTTTTAGTGATGATCGGGATAGAGGTGCGCCGTTGAATTTCTTTAAGCAATAGCCGCCCCTGGTCGTTGAAGGCAAGTACGCGGGCATAGAGTGGGCCGGTACGGTCAAAGAAAGCCATATCTGGTTTGGTTACTCCTAAAAGAGCGTGAATTAGAATGCGCTGCAGCCGTGTCCGGGTGTAGCGTTTGCTTTTTACGGCAGCTATAACCTCTTCCAGACTGGTGGCTTTTTGTGCGGCGGTAAGAATTTTATAATGCAGTCCTTCTGACACGTCAGGAAGGCTTTCCAGCCACTGTGCCGTGGCTGAGCGCAGGCGCGCTAAAAGCAGGGGGGCAAAGTGCTCCAGCGTAACAGGGCCTTGTCCGAGCCGAAACTTTTCCTCCAAAATGGCTAGAGCGGCGGCGGGGACGGCCTGCCGCACCGACTCTCGCGTTTTTTGGCCATCCATCAGGGTCTGGCGGATGGCCGTAGCGCTGGCAATAGGTCCGGTAATGGTCTGGTCGTGGTAATTCGCTGCCTTGCGGGGGACGACCACAGGGGCTAGTTCCGGCGCATATTTTTTTATCGCTCGCAAATATTCAACAGCCAGTATGTTATTAGGCAGCTTTAGTGTATTGCCGGTAACCAGTCCGGTTTCTTCTACGGCTGTGCTCAGAGCGGCGGCGTAGGTACCACCCTTTTTCAGGTGACGAACGATGGAAGCATTTACTTTATCCTCTGCCAGGGCCGTGGCTACTTTGTCGAGGTAGGCAAGGTCAGCCTGTTCGGCGCCAAAACAAAGATGAGTAACAATGCCTAAAGCGCTTAGGAGGCGGACGGCGCCAGCGGCAAAATATTGAGCGCTACGAACGGCATAAACATAAGGCAGTTCTAGCACGAGGTCCATGCCACAGCGCACGGCCATTTCCGCCCTGGTCCATTTATCGAAAATAGCGGGCTCGCCGCGCTGGACAAAGTTACCGCTCATAACGCCGATAATATAGGGACAACCCGTAATGGCACGGGCTTGGGTCAAATGCCATAGATGGCCGTTGTGAAAAGGGTTATATTCGACAATCGTGCCAACTGCTTGCACGGTCTTCACCTCTTGGTGGAAAATGTAGTCGGGATAAGTAAATATCTCTTTGCGTAATGATATCCCTAATCCTGCAAATACTATGAGCGCCAAACATTTTTTTCAAAACGTGGTGCTCTATGCAGGGAATTTAATACAGGTGTCGAAAAATGGATTTTTGATGGTCTAGTGGTCTGTCCAGAAATAAAGATAGGGGGATTTTTATGAAAGTTTTAGTCGTGAACTGTGGTAGTTCCTTCAATCAAGTATCAGTTGTTCAACATGCAAGACGAATCTGTTCTGGCTAAAGGTTTGGTGGAACGCATCGGCCTGGAAGGTTCTGTACTAACCCACCAGCCGGCGGGCAAAGACAAGGTTGTCCTTAATGGCGACATAAAAAACCATAGTATTGGCATAAAAATGGTTTTGGATGCTCTCACGCACCCCGATTACGGCGTGATTTCCAGCATGAAGGAGATTTCCGCTGTCGGCCACCGGGTCGTTCATGGCGGCGAAAAATTTGCCGACTCGGTGCTCATTACACCTGAGGTTATGAAGGCGCTGGAAGATTGCATCGAGATGGCGCCGCTGCATAATCCGCCCAATATTCTTGGTATTAACGCCTGCGCCGAACTTATGCCGGGTGTGCCGCAGGTAGGCGTCTTTGATACCGCTTTTCACCAAACTATGCCTAAGCATGCTTTCCTGTACGGGTTACCGTATGAAGCTTACGAAAAATACGGTCTGCGGCGGTACGGTTTCCACGGCACCTCGCATAAGTATGTGTCGCAACGCGCCGCGGAACTGATGGGGCAACATATGAGTAATCTGCGCATTATCACCTGTCACCTTGGCAACGGGGCAAGTATTGCTGCAGTGAAGTACGGCAAGTCGGTCGACACCAGCATGGGCTTTACTCCTCTTGAAGGATTGGTCATGGGGACGCGTTCCGGCGAAATCGATCCAGCTATTATTCCGTTCCTCATGAAGAAAGAAGGAATGACCGCTGACCAAATTGATACCTACCTCAACAAAAAATCGGGCGTACTAGGAATATCTGGCGTATCGAGCGATTTTAGGGATATTGAGGAAGCGGCCGCCGCGGGTAATGAAAGAGCGCAGCTTGCTCTTGATATTTTTGCTTATAAAGTAAAGAAGTTTATTGGCGGTTATGTAGCGGCTATGGGGGGCGTCGATGCCATTGTCTTCACAGCCGGTCTAGGAGAAAATTCGCCGAGTATGCGTGATAAAATATGCAATGGACTGGAATACTTGGGAACTCGCATTGATCCTGTTAAGAATAATATTCGTGGAAAAGCCCAGGAAATCAGCGTTGATGGTGCCAAGGTCAAAATCTTTGTCATCCCGACTAATGAAGAACTGGTTATCGCTCGTGATACAAAAGCGATTTGTGCCAGCCTTGTATAATCTGCTCGGAGGAGTTCCTAGTGTTCCTTGACAAACCAGGATGCTCCCGCTATAATTAGTGAAGGTCGAGTGGAAAATGATGAAAATTGATATCTCGCAGGTAAAACAAGAGGTTGGCGACCGCAGGTCATTCCGCTTTGTAACCTCCGCTCCCGAACTTGGGCTTGCGGAAGGAGAATTTGGCTGGGATGGCGGTGATATTATTGTCGAGGGTGAGGTTGCGAACAACGGTCAATTCCTTGAAGTAACAGGCTCTATTAAGGCTAAAGTGCGCTGTGAATGTAACCGCTGTTTAAAGTCTTTTACCATGGCTATGGAAATTCCTTTCACCGAAAGGTATTTTACGCCTGGTTTTCTGCCCGACGAAGATGCCGCCAGTTATGAAGGCAACGAAATCGACGTTACCGGTTTATTGCGCGAAAACCTGTTGCTTGCTGAGCCGCTTAAACCCTTATGCAGCGAGAGTTGCCGGGGGTTATGTCCTGTTTGCGGGACTGATTTGAATGAAACAGAATGTTTTTGCGAAAAAGGCTCGGTCGATCCCCGGTTGGCCGTACTGCAACAATTGCTTAAAAAAGAATAATGCTGCTAAGGAGGTGTTCTAGATGGCAGTACCGAAGCGTAAACTGTCCAAATCCCGCCGCGATAAGCGCCGCGCTAATTGGAAGCTGACAATTCCTGGTCTTATTGAATGTCCGCAGTGCCATGAATTAAAAATGCCGCACCGGGTTTGCCGGGAGTGTGGCTATTATGATGGTAGGGAAGTAGTTAAAACGGCGGAATAAAAGGGTGTATAGTGAGCAAGATAAAGGCAATTGGACTTTATCTTGCTCATTCTATTTTTGGCAGAATCTGCTTGACTAATATGAGCTAATCGGTATAATAAATACTAGCAATTGGTTTTAATACTTGCTAATAAACATAGGTGATACCATGGCGCGTATACAAAAAAAAATCCGGCAGGAGCGGTTGAAGGAGAGGCTACAGACCAGTCCGTTTTCAACAGACGAAGACTTGGCTGAATATTTGCCAGGTCAGCGTGCAGACTAATCCGTTTGGATCGGCTGGAGCTTGGTATTCCGGAACTGCGGGAACGGATTAAACAAATGGCCGAGGAAGCCCGTAACAAGCTTCAAGCCATAGCCAGCACGGATGTAATTGGTGAATTAATTGACCTGGAAGTTGGTAAGAGCGGTATCTCCATTATGACGGTAACAGCCGATATGGTTCTGGAGAAAACCCAGGTTGCTCGGGCTCATTATATATTTGCTCAGGCTAACTCCTTAGCGCTTGCCGTGGTAGATGCGCCGGCTGCCGTTACCGGTGTTGCTAATATTAAATATAAAGTGCCTGTGCGTGTAGGCGAAAAACTGGTAGCAAAGGCAGAAGTTGTGCGGAAAAGAGGCAATAAATATTTTATTTGGGTAAAAACTAGGAACGATGTGGAAGAAGTGTTTCGAGCCAAGTTCATTATGGTCTCGTTGGAACATGAAGGGAGATAATAATGAGAGTTGCCGTCGACGCCATGGGTGGGGATTTTGCTCCCAATGAGATTGTGCTGGGAGCGATAGAGGCAGTTAAAGAGTTTGCGTGCGAAGTTGTTCTAGTTGGTGATGAGACAAAAATTAAGCCGCTTCTCGAGCGGTATGGCGCACAAGCCCTCTCCAACCTGACTGTTTACCATGCTTCGCAAGTAATTGAAATGCATGAACACCCGGGAGCTGCTGTTCGTAAGAAAAAAGATGCTTCTGTGGTTGTTGCAACTCGTTTGGTAAAGGAAGGAAACTGTGATGTAGTAATTTCGGCTGGAAGTACTGGTGCGGCGGTAGCGGCTGCCATGTTTGGGCTAGGCCGAATTAAGGGAATTGAACGTCCGTCTATCGCTACACCGATACCCAACTTATCTGGCACCACCGTGCTTCTCGACTCTGGTGCAAACGTAGACAGTAAGCCGAAACATCTTGTGCAAAGCGCCATTATGGGTTCCATTTATGCGGAATATGTTCTTGGCATAAAAAAACCCCGCATCGGACTTTTAAATATCGGTGAAGAAGAAACAAAAGGAAATGAACAGGCGTTGGCAACCTACCCGCTCCTTAAACAACTGACAACAATTAACTTTATCGGGAATGTCGAAGGACGTGATATTCCGAAAGGGACAGTCGACGTAGTCGTGTGCGATGGTTTCGTCGGTAATGTTGTTTTAAAATTGGGTGAGGGTTTGGCCAGTGCCATCATGCAACTTTTGAAAGAAGCCATCCAAAATAGCGGCTTCATTGCCAAAATGGCTTCCTTAATGGTTTTGCCGGCCTTTCGGGGATTAAAGAAAAAACTGGATTACGCTGAATACGGCGGTGCGCCGCTTCTCGGTGTGGACGGCGGCTTTATCATCTGCCATGGCAGTTCCAAAGCCAAGGCTATCAAAAACGCGATAAGAGTGGCCAAAGAATTTACTGACAAACGAGTGGTGGACCATATCCGTGAAAACATTGCGAAGGAGGGAGTCATTACAAATGAAGGCGAATGATATTGGTGTAGGCATCCTTGGCCTTGGCTGCTATGTACCGGAGAAAGTGCTAACCAATCACGACCTGGAAAAAATGGTCGATACCTCAGATGAATGGATAGTCGAACGTACAGGCATCCGGGAAAGACGTATCGCGGACCCGGATGTTGCTACCTCAGATTTAGCGACCCGTGCTGCGGAAAGAGCTTTGTCCAATGCAGGTATAAGCGCTGATGAACTTGACCTTATCATAGTAGCCACAGCTACGCCAGATATGTTTTTTCCTTCGGTGGCTTGTCTGGTGCAGGATAATCTGAAAGCCACCAGGGCGGCGGCTTTTGATTTGGTGGCCGGCTGTTCCGGTTTTGTCTACGGTCTGACAGTGGGGGCGCAATTTATTAAAACAGGACTCTACAAAAAAGTGCTAGTTATCGGGGCGGAAACGCTGTCGAAAATTTTAGACTGGACTGACCGCAATACATGTGTACTCTTTGGCGATGGTGCTGGTGCAGCGGTGCTTAGCGAGACAGAGCCCGGCTATGGATTGATAGGGTTTCATCTTGGCGCCGACGGTTCGGGCGGCGATCTGCTCAAGCTGCCGGCCGGCGGTTCCCGGCTACCTCCTTCGGTGGAAACAGTTACGCAGCGGCTGCATTTTGTCCATATGAACGGCAACGAGGTATTTAAGTTTGCCGTAAGAGTAATGGGCGAAGCAGCCGTCAAAGCACTTGAGAATGCAGGGCTGGGGCATCAGGATGTAGATTGCTTGATACCCCATCAAGCCAATATCCGGATCATCCAGTCAGCGGCCAAGCGGCTAAAGTTGCCTATGGACAAAGTAATAGTAAATGTTGATAAATACGGTAACACATCGGCGGCGTCCATCCCTATTGCTTTAGAGGAAGCGGTACGAAACGGAAGGGTTAAAAAGGGTGACGTTGTTGTTTTAGTTGGTTTTGGCGCCGGTTTGACTTGGGCGTCCTGTGTTATAAAATGGTGCAAGGAGGACAACACTATTGCTTAAAAATAAGCTATGCCAGCTATTAAACATTGAATACCCTATTTTGCAGGGCGGTATGGCGTGGGTGGCTACCGCTGAGCTTGCCGCTGCCGTCTCTAACGCCGGCGGTTTGGGGCTGATTGGTGCCGGCCATATGCCGCCCGATGCCCTCCGTGCCGAAATCAGGAAAGCCAAAAACATGACCAACAAGCCCTTTGGGGTTAATATCATGCTCATGTCACCTTTTGTCAAAGAAGTTATGCAGGTAGTGGTAGAAGAACGTGTGCCGGTGATTACTACTGGTGCGGGTAATCCCGCCGAATATATTCCCGCTTTGAAAGAAATCGGCAGCAAAATCATCCCGGTTGTTGCCTCTGTAGCCCTGGCCAAGCGGTTAGAGCGGACAGGAGTAGACGCCATCATTGCCGAAGGAATGGAAAGCGGAGGCCATATTGGCGAAGTGACGACTATGGCGCTGGTTCCGCAGGTCGTCGACGCAGTATCGGTACCGGTTATTGCTGCCGGCGGTATTGGTGATGCCCGCGGCGTAGTTGCTGCGCTGGCGCTAGGTGCGCAGGGTGTGCAAATCGGAACGCGCTTTGTGGCATCGGTGGAGTGTATTGCCCATCCGAATTATAAGGAAGCCATTTTGAAAGCCAAGGAACGGTCTACGGTCGTAACTGGTCAGTCTACCGGACATCCCGTTCGCGTTATTGCCAATAATTTAACACGACAGTTTATGGAGCTTGAAAAGCGTGGCGCTTCTCCAGAAGAGTTGGACCGTCTCGGGGCCGGAAAGCTTCGCGCCGCTGCTCGGGACGGTGATGTCAAAAATGGTTCGGTAATGGTGGGGCAGATTGCCGGCATGATCGATGACATCAAGCCGGTAGCAGAAATTATTCAGGATATTGTACGCGATATTCCAAAAGTGTTGGCGGGTATTAACGAAAATTTTGAGTCCAAATAAGGGGGCCTCTGAAATGGCAAAAACGGCTTTTGTCTTTCCTGGTCAGGGCTCACAGGCCGTAGGCATGGGCAAAGAGCTGTACGATGCGTTTAGCATTGCTCAGACTGTCTTTAAAACAGCCGATGAGGCATTAGGTTTTTCGATTACCGAGCTTTGTTTCAACGGTCCGGAGGAGGAGCTACGTAAAACATATAACACACAGCCCGCTATCTTGACGGTCAGCGTGGCTTGCTATAAAGTACTGGAGGAAAAAGGTCTCAAACCCGATATTGTTGCTGGCCACAGTTTAGGCGAGTATTCGGCTCTGGTGGCGGCAGGCGCTATTGATTTCGCTGATGCGGTGCAGTTGGTGCGTAAACGTGGTCAGTATATGCAGGAAGCTGTCCCACTTGGTGAGGGTGGCATGGCGGCTATCATGGGGCTTGAGCGGGACAAAGTGGTAGAAGTTTGCAGGCAAGTACAGGATCAGGTTGGGCCGGTGCAGGCGGTAAATTTTAATTGCCCCGGACAGATTGTTATCGCCGGACGTACGGCTGCCGTAGAGAAGGCAGTTGAAGAACTCAAAGCTGTTGGGGCCAAACGGGCAGTTATGCTGCCTGTTAGTGCGCCTTTCCACAGCACCCTTATGCAGCCCGCCGCGGAAAAATTGGCGATTGAGCTTGAGAAAATTACCGTTCGCGATGCAGTTGTGCCCGTCGTAGCTAATGTCAATGGCCAAATTGTTACCAAGGGTGAGACTATTAAAGCATCACTTGTACAGCAAGCGGCCAATCCTGTTTTATGGGAGGATTGTGTGGCCCAAATCGTCCGCTCCGGTGCCAATGTTTTTGTCGAAGTTGGGCCAGGGAAAGTCCTCACAGGTTTCACTAAGAAAATTGCCAAGGATGTTGTTACCCTGAATGTCGAAGACTTGGCTTCGCTAGAAAAAGCCCTTGATTATTTCAAGGAGGTTCGTTAAAATGCATTTAGACAGTAAAGTGGCATTGTAACCGGCGCGTCCCGGGGGATTGGCCGCGCGGTAGCGATTGCGATGGCTAAAGCAGGAGCGAAGGTGGTTGTCAACTACGCAGGCAATGTGGCGGCAGCCAAAGAGGTAGTGGACGAGATTGTTGCCGAGGGCGGGCAAGCTATTATGGTTCAAGCCGATGTCGCTAATGCCGAAGCGGTAGAGATGCTTGTCAAACAAACTATGGATGCATTTGGACGCATTGACATCTTGGTCAATAACGCCGGCATTACCCGCGACAGCCTTCTAATGCGGATGAAGGAAGAAGATTGGGATGCCGTTATAAATACAAATCTCAAAGGTATCTTCCAATGTACCAAGGCTGTTTCCCGTATCATGATGAAACAGAAGAGCGGTAAGATTATCAACATGACCTCGGTAGTCGGAATTATGGGTAACGCCGGGCAGGCCAACTACGCTGCGGCAAAGGCCGGTGTGATTGGTTTTACTAAGTCGATGGCTAAGGAATTGGCACCCCGCGGCATTACCGTCAATGCGATTGCGCCTGGTTTTATCACCACCGATATGACCGCTGTTTTGCCGGAACAGGTTAAAGCCGAATTAAGCAGTAAAATTCCTTTGGGTCGTCTAGGTACGCCCGATGATGTTGCCGCTGCCGTATTATTTTTAGCTTCTGACTTTGCAAACTATATAACGGGACAGACCATAAACGTCGACGGCGGCATGGTAATGTAACTCTGTTTTGGAAGGAGGTGAAAGGATTATGACGACTTTTGATAAAGTAAAAGAAATCGTTGTTGAACAATTAGGTGTTGATGAAGCTGATGTAACTATGGATTCCACCTTTATCGATGATCTTGGTGCTGACTCTCTGGATATTGTCGAGTTAATTATGGCCTTCGAAGAGGAATTTAACATCGAAATTCCCGACGAAGTTGCGGAGAAGATCAAGACCGTTAAAGACGCTGTGGAGTACATAGACAAGGAAAAGCAAGGTTAAGCATTACCTGTCTAAAATAAGAAAGTCCCGTGAAATTACCTTTTCGCGGGACTTTCTTAAAGGTACTGCGCACTTGAATGGAGGAGTTGTTTCTTGAAACTTCCAGAACTGAGAATTGGTCATCTCGTGGCCAAGGTACCAATCATCCAAGGAGGAATGGCGGTAAGGATTTCGACGGCACGCTTGGCGGCTGCGGTGGCTGAAGCAGGCGGAATAGGCCTGATTGCTGCTTCCGGAATGCCGCTCGATGAATTACGCCACGAAATTCGACTGGCCCGTTCGCTGACCAAAGGAATCATCGGCATTAATGCCATGGTTGCTGCGCGGGAATTTGCTAGCCTTGTTCGGACCGCAATTGAAGAAGGTATTGACCTGATTGTCGCGGGTGCTGGTTTCTCCCGCGATATGTTTGGGATGGGAAGAGAGTCAGGTACTCCGATTGTGCCGATTGTTTCATCGGTCAAATTAGCAAAAATTTCGGAGTCGTTAGGAGCAGCCGCTGTCGTAGTCGAAGGAAAGGAAGCCGGTGGCCATCTTGGAACCGACCAGTCAATGCGGGTATTGGTTCCCGAAATCAAGAAGGCAGTAAAGATACCGGTTATTGGGGCTGGCGGCGTAATTACTGGCCGGGATATTGTCGAAGTCATGAAACTTGGTGCGGACGGTGTGCAAATGGGTACTCGTTTTGCCGCCAGCGAAGAATCTAATGCCGCGCCAGCGCTGAAAGAGTTTTACCTCAAAGCCAGGCCCGAGGATGTTGTATTGATCAAGAGCCCTGTTGGGCTGCCCGGGCGGGCTGTAAAAAATCCTTTTGCCGAGAAAATTCTTGAAGGTACTGCGCCTACCCCTGATATTTGCAAGGCCTGCCTGAAACATTGCGAGCAGAACTTCTGCATCATCGATGCTCTGACCCGCGCCCAACAAGGCGATGTGGAGACAGGCCTTGTTTTTACAGGCGAGTACATTCATAAAATAGATGACATCCTACCTGTGAAAGAGATCTTTGCCCGCCTTTTGAAGGAAGTTGAGGAAATAAATTAGCTTGTTGAGGTGAGCAGTTTGAGTAAGCGCGTAGTAGTAACAGGCATCGGCGCCGTGACCCCGATTGGTATCGGCAAAGATGAATACTGGCAATCCTTGGTTGCTGGAAAGTCTGGCATTTCCCGAATTACCCGCTTTGATCCGGCCGATTACAGCACGCAGATTGCCGGTGAGGTTAAGGATTTTGACCCTGCTAAATTTATTGACAAAAAAGAAGCTAAACGGATGGACCGGTTTACCCAGTTCGCTTTGGCGGCTACCAAAATGGCGTTTGAGGACGCGGGCATAAACCTGGACCAAGAAGACCGTTCCCGCGTCGGTACTATTATTGGCACTGGCATTGGCGGCATGGAAACCCTCCATGACCAGTTCAAGGTCCTGTTTGAAAAGGGACCAAGCCGGGTCAGTCCCTTCTTTGTGCCGATGATGATCGCCAATATGGCGGCTGGCCAGACGTCCATCACATTTGGGCTGCAGGGGCCTTGCAGTTGTGTCATTACTGCCTGTGCTACCGGTACCAATGCGATCGGCGACGCGTTTAAGATTATCCAACGCGGCGATGCTGACATAATGGTTGCCGGCGGTACAGAAGCGGCCATCTCACCGGCCGCGGTGGCAGGATTTTGCTCCATGAAAGCGATGTCGACTCGCAACGACGAGCCGGAGAAAGCATCGCGTCCTTTCGACCGCGATCGTGACGGCTTTGTTATGGGCGAAGGCGCCGGTATTCTCATTTTAGAATCCTTAGACCATGCTTTGGCGCGCGGAGCCCGGATTTATGCCGAAATAGCCGGCTATGGATTTAATGCCGATGCTTACCACATCACCGCTCCTGCCCCAGAAGGCGCGCAGGCAGCCAAATGTATGGCTATGGCTATTAAAGATGCGGGTTTGACCCCTGAAATGGTTGACTATATTAACGCCCATGGCACTTCTACGCCGCTTAACGATAAAAATGAAACGTTCGCTATCAAAACTCTTTTTGGCGACCATGCCTATAAGCTAGCCATAAGTTCGATTAAATCCATGACCGGACATTTGCTTGGTGCGGCCGGGGCTATTGAAGCGATTGCTACTGTTTTGACAGTTGCCAACGATTTAATTCCTCCAACCATTAACTATGAAAATCCTGACCCCGAACTTGACTTGGACTATGTGCCCAATAAAGCCCGTGAGCGCGTCGTCAATGTGGCTATTTCCAATTCCTTTGGTTTCGGTGGTCATAACGCTACCATACTCTTAAAAAAATATAAAGGATAGTGCAAATGGCAGGACCGCTTGACCGGCGGCGCGAAGACGCTCTTCGGGACTTGGCTGCCAGCTTGGGTATAAGTTTTAACGATCTAGGTTTACTGCACCAAGCATTAGTTCATACCTCCTATGCTAATGAAGTCAAGGGCGGTGTAGAGCATAACGAACGGCTGGAGTTTCTCGGTGATGCCGTGTTGGAGCTTATCATTAGCGAATATCTGTACCGCAACTTTCCCGAACTGCCGGAAGGAGAACTAACGAAAGCGCGGGCAAGATTGGTTTGTGAACCCAGTCTTGCTCAGTGCGCTTCCCGTTTGGGCTTAGGCAAGTATTTACTGCTGGGAAAAGGTGAGGCCGTTTCGGGAGGGCGTGAGCGCACATCCATTCTTGCCGATGCTTTTGAGGCTGTTATTGGTGCCATCTACCTGGACGGCGGGGTTAGCGCCGCGACCAATTTTGTCCTAAACCATCTCCATGAAGATTTGGCATTGATTTGGCGCGGCGATTATGTTTTTTACGATTACAAGACGGTGCTTCAAGAAGTAGTTCAACAGGCGGGCGAGTGCAAAATCTCCTATGAGGTAGTTGCTGAATACGGACCTGACCATAACAAGACTTTTGAGGTTAGTGTGCTCGTCAACCACCAACATTTGGGCGCCGGGAGCGGCAAAAATAAGAAGGAAGCTGAGCAAAACGCCGCGAAAGAAGCGCTGCAAAAGTTAAAGAAGCTCAATAGTTTGGACTAATAGGCGGCTTAGGGCCGCCTATTTTGCCAGAACAGGAAGAAGTCATGAAACATTATATTATTCCAATCTTCATTCCGCACTATGGCTGCCATCACCGCTGTATATTTTGCAATCAACGGAAAATTACCGGGGTGGAGACGTCGGTTACTGCCGAAGAAGTAGGTAAGATTATTGCTATCCACTTAGCTCGTCTTACCTTGCCGCGGTATGTGGAAGTAGCTTTTTACGGCGGCAGTTTTACGGCCTTATCACCGGCGGTGCAGCGCGCCCTGCTGCAGCCGGCCAGTGAAGCCTTGCGCAATGGCCGTATTCAGGCTATCCGGGTATCTACGCGGCCGGACTGCATTAGTTTAGAAATTGTCGATAATCTTGTCCGCTTTGGCGTCAGTACCATTGAATTAGGGGTTCAGTCGTTGGATGACGCTGTTTTGGCTGCTGCGGCAAGAGGACATGACGCCGCTGCTGTCGTTAAGGCGGTACAAATCATTAAGGCGGCCGGTGTTACTTGCGGTTTGCAGCTAATGCCAGGGCTTCCGGGAGAAGACTGGCCAAGCCTATTGCGCACTGCCGTTGCTGTCGGGCGGCTTTCGCCGTCTTTTGTCCGAATTTATCCTGCGGTTGTTATCACCGATACGGACCTTGCCGCTTTATACCGCCGAGGACAATATACGCCGCTTACATTAGACGAGGCCGTGCGCAGGTCTGCCTTTTTAAAACTGTATTTTGAAAGCCGTAATATTCAGGTAGTGCGCGTTGGCCTACAGGCGACAGAGGAACTTTCCAGCACGGACACGGTGCTTGCTGGTCCGTTTCATCCAGCCTTTGGAGAAATGGTAGAAAGCCGCCTGTTTTATTATATGTTAGTCTCTTTTTTAGAAACATGCGGCAAGTACCCATCCGATACGTTCGTAATCCATCATCATCCGCGCGACCACTCAAAAGTGCGGGGTATAGCAAGGACAAATATTACCTTGCTTCGCAACCGGTATCGGCTTGGGCGGATAGTATTGCGGGCGGACGGATACATCCCAGGTGAGCTCATTATCGAGACAAACCAAAAAAGATATCTTTTAAATAAGCTTATGTTGCTTAATACTTGAAAATCCCAAAGCAGGAATTTTTAGGAAGGGTGCGGAATATTTTGTAGCATAAGCCCTTACACCAAAGGAGGTTGCGTAATGGAAGTGCTTAAAGTATCCGCACAATCAAATCCCAAATCTGTAGCAGGCGCCCTTGCTGCTGTTCTTAGAGAGAAAGGTTCAGCCGAGGTGCAAGCGGTAGGCGCGGGGGCAGTCAATCAGGCCATTAAGGCGATAGCTATTGCCCGTGGTTTTGTTGCTCCGAATGGCATTGATCTTGTTACCATTCCTGCTTTTGCGGAGATTTCCATCGATGGCGAGGAACGCACAGCTATCCGGTTTATTGTTGAGCCTCGCTAATATCAGTATCAAGCATTGCTTTGGGCCTGTTTGCTCTACCGCAAACAGGTTTTTTATTGTACAATATAGTGCACCGTGTTACAATTTTGGTGTAATTTGCAAATGTAGGTGATTGGGTTTGCTTTTACGCAAACTGGAATTATACGGTTTTAAATCTTTTGCCGATAAAACAGAAGTTGAATTTGGACCCGGGATTACGGCAATCGTTGGCCCGAACGGCAGCGGGAAAAGCAATATTACTGATGCTATTCGCTGGGCGCTCGGTGAACAGAATATCCGTAACTTACGGGGCGCAAAGGTGGAAGATGTCATTTTTGCCGGAAGCGCTAAACGCCGGCCGCTTGGCGTTGCCGAGGTTTCACTCGTCTTTGATAATAGTTCTGGCACTTTGCCGCTTGATTTTAACGAAGTGACAATTACCCGCCGGGTTTATCGCTCCGGTGACAGTGAATATTATATTAATAAAGCGCCATGCCGCCTAAAGGACATCCATGAACTTCTTTTTGATGTTGGGATAGGTCGAGACTCTTTGACGGTGATCGGCCAAAACAAAATTGACGAGGTACTAAACGCTAAAGCAGAAGAACGGCGACTTTTTTTTGAAGAAGCAGCCGGGATTACCAAGTATAAACATCGTAAGCGAGAAGCTCTTCGTAAGCTGGAGGAGACAGAGCAAAATTTAGTGCGCGTTAACGATTTAATCGCTGAAATTCATAATCAGCTCGGTCCGCTAGCTGAGAGTGCGGAGCGGACAAAACGTTATAATGTTCTTCGCCAGGAATTAATTTCTTGTCAGGTAACTGTGCTGCTGGATCGTTTGGAACGGGCGACAAAAATGGCCGAGAGCGCCCGATTGGAGCAGGAGACCCTAACCGAGCAGGAAGTCGTTGCTGCTGCCCAATTATCAGTGCGTGAATCGGAAAAAGAGCGTTTAACCGATGAAATTAACCGGTACAGCGAGCAGCAAAGTATTCTTGATCAGCAAATTAGCCAGGCGGCAACTGAATTGGAACGGATTGACGGCAAGTTGGCCGTTCTCAGGGAACGTATTGAACAGGGACACCGGTCAGGTGAGCGGGTAGCACGAGAGATTACTCGTCTGGAGGATACGGCACAAGGTCTTGATGCCAAAATAACGTTTCTAAAGAGTACTTTGGCTGCAAAGGAAACCCAGTTAGCTGCCGCCAAGGAAACATTAGCCGCCAGCAACACGAATTACGAAAAGTTGGTCATGGACATTCACCAGGCCGAACAGGAATTAGAGCAAGGTAAAGCACAGACGTTCGTGCATATTCAGCAATTAGTGGATGAGCGGAATAAACTGCGTTTAATGGAACGTGACCTGGCAAAACTCGTTGCCCGCCGGGACAGCTTAGCTGCTGAACGGCAGAACTATTTAGCCCAATTAACAAAAGCCGAAGAGCAGCGGCAAAACTTGACTGCCGAGCGCGACTGGTTAATCCAACAAATCGGTAGTGCCAAAGACCGGATCAGCGTATTGACGAGCGAAAAAGAAAAATGGGAACAGCACCTTCAGGACTTTGTACGGATTCAGCATAACTTGCAGGCGGAAAGAGATGAATTAAGATCAAGGCTAAAAATACTAACCGGAATGCAGCAGGACTATGAAGGTTTCTCCCGTGGAATAAAAAGCCTGCTCAAGACCGACGCACCTTGGCGGCGTTACATTCACGGGGCAGTCGCAGAGGTAATAGGAGTAGCTCGACCATATCTTACGGCAATTGAAGTTGCTTTAGGCGGGGCCCTTCAATATATCATTACTGATAATGATGAGACGGCTAAGCAAGCCATTGCCTTTTTAAAAACGCATAACCTTGGCCGGGCTACTTTTCTGCCGTTAAACACCGTAAGACCTTCTTTGCCTCGACCAGCGGAAATTGCAGCGGCCAAGGCCAGAGGTGCCATCGGCTTGGCAGCCTCGCTGGTGGACTGTGCACCTATCTATCGTCCTGTCATCGACTTTTTGCTGGGGCATACAGTAGTTGTGGAAACCCTGGACGCGGCCGTTAAAATTGCGAAAGAGCAGTCCTTTACCGTTCGACTGGTAACACTTGACGGACAGCAAGTTAACCCCGGCGGTACTCTTACAGGTGGGAGTACGGCCAAAAAAGAAAATAGTTTTCTGGGGCGAAGCCACGAAATTGAGAAGCTTAAGGAGCGACTGGCCGAAATGGATCAGCGCCTAGCGGCGCAGCAAGCACAAGCCGTGGCGGCCCGCACTGAAGTGGAGCGTTTGGCCGCCGAAATCGCGGCTGTTCAGCGCGAAATGCAGGGAAAAGAGGTTCGACTGGCCGAAGTAGCTGTTCATTTTGACACAGTACGCGCCGATGCGGCGCGCCTACGTCTGGCCTTACAGACAATTGAGCAAGAAATGGAGACTAACGAGGCCGAGCAACAGGAGCTGGCCCAAAGCGTTAAGAATTTAGAGAACGGTATTGCGCTTATGGAAAGCCGCGACAGCCAGCAAAAAGAAACCATGGTACGCCTGCAACAGGAGCTAAAAAAACTACAGGAGCAAAAGGAAGAGCTGCTTGCTGAACTTGCGGAACGCAGAGTACAACTTGCCACTCTTGAACAGGATATTCATACCGGTCAGGCAAACTGCTTACAATATGAGCAGGACAAAGGGGCACTAGACAGACAGCTCCAAAATCTTCGGGATGAGCAAGTTCACATAGCCGACCAAATTGCCCGCGCCGGTGCAGAAATTGATGCACTAACCGTAGCTCGCCTAAAGCGGTCAACCGAAAAGTGCGAATGGGAGCGGCAGCGTCAGGAAACGGTCCAGACCAAAGTCAATCTGCTGGCGGAGCTCCAAAGAGTGGACAAGGACATCCGTGAGCTTCGGCGTAAACACCAGGAACTGCGAAACCGTCTGCATGATGTTTCGCTGATAGCTGCCAAATATAATTATGAAATTGCCCATTGTCAAGAGCAATTGCGGGACAGTTGTTCCTTATCGGTTGAGGAGGCCGCCATGCTGCGGCGGAACGATCCTCCTGAAGTGTTAGAAGGTCTCATTCGCCGCCTCGAAATGGAGATAGCGGCCATTGGCCCCGTAAACCCAGCGGCGGTTGAGGAATATAACCGGCTAAATCAGCGGTACAATTTTTATCAAAGCCAAAGCCAGGATTTAATTGCGGCCAAAGAGTATCTGACATCGGTTATTAATCAGATTGATGATACGATGGCCAAACAGTTTAAAACAGCTTTTTCGGCTATCAATCGTTACTTTGGCGAAATTTTTACCCGTTTGTTTGGCGGGGGCAAGGCTGAGTTGGTATTGCAACAGCCGGATGATATTCTGAATACCGGTATTGACGTTATTGCTCAGCCGCCGGGGAAAAAACTGCAAAATCTGGCTTTGCTTTCCGGCGGTGAACGAGCACTTACCGTTATTGCCTTATTGTTTGCCTTTTTAACATATCGACCTTCGCCTTTTTGTGTAGTAGACGAAATCGATGCCGCTCTTGACGAAGCAAATGTGCAGCGCTTTAGTGAATTCCTTCGTGATTATAAAGGCAAGACGCAGTTCATCGTAGTCACGCACCGCAAAGGAACTATGGAATTTGCTGATATCATGCAAGGAGTAACCATGGAGGAATCCGGTGTATCGCGGTTAGTATCAGTAAAATTCATGGACAAGGCGGGCTAGTGAAGGGGGAAATATGGTCATGGGTTTTTTTGACAAGTTAAAGGCGGGACTGGAGAAAACCCGTAAAAACTTTACAGAAAAAATTGAGCAATTAATCACCGGCTATACAAAAATTGACGACGAGTTTCTCGATGAATTAGAAGCGGTATTGTTGTCTGCCGATGTTGGAATTAAAACAACCGCAACGCTTATGAAAGACATCCGTCAAGCCATAAAAAACCGCGAAATTGAAACGCCGGAGCAGCTTAAACCCGTGCTGCAGGAACGGCTATGCGCTGTTTTGTCGGAAGGATGGACGGGCATGCGTCTGGCACCCGAGCCGCCAACAGTAATTTTAGTGGTGGGTGTGAATGGTGTAGGCAAGACAACGACTATTGGCAAACTTGGCAACTATTATCGGCAATTAGGTTTGAAAGTGCTTTTGGCGGCTGGTGATACTTTCCGCGCCGCGGCCATTGACCAGCTAGAAATATGGGGCCAGCGCATTGGCGCTGAAGTTATTAAACATAGTGAAGGATCTGACCCGGCAGCGGTTGCTTTCGACGCCGTACAAGCGGCTAAAGCCCGTAAGGCCGAAATTGTCATCATTGATACGGCTGGACGTTTGCATACCAAATCAAACCTTATGGAGGAGCTGAAAAAGATTCGCCGCGTTATCGCCCGCGAAATTCCCGACGCGCCCCATGAAACCCTGTTGGTTCTTGATGCGACTACTGGTCAAAACGCTATTAGCCAGGCAAAATTATTTAGCGAGGCGACAGGCGTTACCGGCGTAGTGTTGACTAAACTTGACGGCACGGCAAAGGGCGGAGTTGTGGTTGCAATAAAGACCGAACTTGGCCTTCCGGTTAAGTGGGTCGGTGTGGGCGAAGGTGTAAACGATTTGCGACCTTTCAATGCTCAGGATTTTGCCGCAGCTTTGTTTACTGACAAGTAGATGTGCTTGACATGTCTACTCTTTTTTTTTATAATTTGACTGTAAAGGTTTTTTCCTTGCCAGCAAGAAGGTGGCATGGTATGCTAGATAAGGTATTGCGGATCGGGGTACTATACGATTACTATGGTGCCCTGCTTACTAACCGGCAGAAAGAATGTCTGGAGATGCACTATTTTCAGGACTATTCGCTGTCGGAGATCGCCGAAGAATTTAACGTTTCCCGCCAAGCGGTTCATGACATATTGCGGCGGGCAGAGCTGATACTAGAAGAATTTGAAGCAAAGCTGCGATTGGTGGAGCGCCGTCAGTCTGAGCAGAAACGTATCCGCCAGGCATGCGAACTCTTAAGCGGCTTGCCCGCAGAGGTTCTTCAGCAGCCCCAAGTTAGTAAGGCGCTGGAAATTCTGGAACGCTTGCTGGAAACATGAAGGTGGTGGGAATATGGTATTTGAAGGATTGGCGGACAAGTTGCAGCAGACTTTCAAAAAGACTCCGCGGGCGGGGAAAACTGACTGAAAGTGATGTCAGCGATGCGCTGCGCGAAGTGCGAATGGCTCTGCTGGAAGCTGACGTCAACTTTAAGGTGGCCAAAGACTTCATTGCCAGGGTTAAAGAACGCGCGGTAGGACAGGAAGTGATGGCCAGTCTTACACCGGCCCAGCATGTAATCAAAATTGTCTATGAAGAACTCACCCAACTTATGGGGGGCACACAAAGCCGAATAACTATTTCTTCACGGCCCCCTACGGTCGTAATGCTGGTGGGTCTCCAAGGAGCCGGCAAGACGACGACAGCAGGCAAGCTTGCGCACCTGCTTAAAAAGCAAAATAAACGCCCGCTCCTGGTTGCAGCCGACGTTTACCGTCCAGCTGCTATCAAGCAGCTGCAGGTGTTAGGAGAAAAACTGGGACTTCCTGTTTTTACTCTTGGCGACAAGGAAAGCCCGGTTCGTATCGCCCAAAAGGCGATTGAACACGCCCTATCGCACGCACGGGATATTGTCATTATCGATACGGCCGGGCGTCTTCACATCAACGAACAGTTGATGGACGAACTCAAAGCAATTAAAAATACAGTAAAACCGCACGAAATTTTGTTGGTTGTTGACGCGATGACCGGTCAGGACGCCGTTACGGTAGCGGAAGCCTTTAATGAGCAACTCGGCATCGACGGCGTAATTCTGACTAAGCTGGACGGTGATGCCCGCGGCGGTGCGGCGCTGTCAGTAAGGGCAGTAACCGGGCGGCCGATTAAATATGTAGGGATGGGCGAAAAGCTTGATGCTCTTGAGCCTTTTTACCCAGACCGGATGGCTTCTCGCATCCTGGGTATGGGCGATGTTTTAAGTCTTATTGAAAAGGCGGAAGAAGCCATCAATCTGGAACAAGCCAGAGAGATGGAAAAGAAAATCCGCAAAGAGGAATTTACGCTTGATGACTTTTTAGATCAACTACAGCAACTGAAAAAACTGGGCCCGCTCGATCAGCTTCTTAGCATGCTTCCTGGCATGGGCAACCTAAAAAAACTGCAGGGTTTAAAATTCGATGAAAAGGAACTCAAGCATGTGGAGGCCATCATTCGCTCAATGACGAAAAAAGAGCGGCGTGATCCCTCGATTATTAATGGCAGCCGGCGTAAACGTATTGCTATGGGTAGCGGCACTAAGGTTCAGGACGTAAACCGTCTGCTGAAACAATTTGCCGAAGCGAAAAAGATGATGAAACGGCTGCAGGAGATGCAGAAGACGGGCAAAAAAGGCTTTAAATTGCCTTTCATGCATTAATTAAAGAGCGCTGTAGTTTTACTAGTGTAAACTTTTGTAAAGGAGGTGATTTCATGGCGGTAAAAATTCGTCTGAAACGTATGGGCGCTAAGAAAAGTCCTTTCTATCGCATTGTGGTTGCCGATGCCCGTTCGCCGCGCGATGGGCGTTTTATCGAAACTCTGGGTCATTATGACTCCACGACCGAACCTGCGACCATCAAAGTCGACGAAGAGAAAGCTATCGACTGGCTGCAAAAAGGCGCCCAGCCAACGGAAACGGTCAAGGCACTGTTCAGCAAAGCCGGTGTCCTGAAAAAGTGGGACGAAATTAAGCGTTCCAAGAAAGAGGCTCAGCAATAATGAAAGAGTTGGTAGAAGTTATCGCCAAAGCGCTAGTAAATAATCCGGACCAGGTCAGCGTTACAGCGGCCGAAGGCGCTAACTCCACCGTTTACGAGTTACGAGTAGCTTCCGAGGATATGGGGAAAATTATCGGCAAACAAGGCCGTATCGCCAAGGCTATTCGCACGGTGGTAAAGGCCGCCGCCACCCGGGAAAATAAAAAGGCAACCGTCGAAATCGTATAAGGGGTGGGTCCATGATGGACAGCATTACGCTCAAGTGTCCGATTACCATTAAGGCCAAAGTAACTGAAGAGTTAAAAAGTCGTTTGGCTGCAGAAATTCAGGATGCGATAAAGAAAGCCGATATGGAATTGCAACAAATAGAGTTCCATGCCAAACGTCTAATGGCCGAGCAAGCTAAACAGGATGCGCAAGGACTTGTGGCCTTAAGGCAGCAGATCGATGCCGAACGACAGAAACGCATCGAATTTAAGAACCATATGCTGGAAAGGCTAAAAGAAACAGCACAGCTAGAAATTGGTGCCGAAATCGTTCAGGGGAGCATGGAGCGAATCGTTACGGTAAGCGTTGGCGACGACCTGCATAAAATTATGGGAACGGGAAATTTTGCTCGGAAGATGGCAAAATTATCGCTTTCCGCAGTTAATATGCCTGAAGATCTTGTAGCTATTGGTAAGATCGTTGCCCCGCACGGTGTGCGGGGTGACGTTCGTATTATACCGCTTACCGATTTCCCTGAACGTTTTCAACAACTGAAAACGGCTTATTTCGATGACGGCACTCGTTTGAGCGTTGAAAGCGCTAGACAGCACAAACAGTTTATACTACTGAAGTTTAAAGGACTTCAGGACCGTAATGCTGTGGAGAATTTACGCGGTAAACTGGTAAAAGTTCCACGTAAAGACTTGGTGCCTTTGCCGGAAGGACATTATTATATTTTTGAAATTATCGGTCTTAAGGTTTACGACATTGATGGCGCATACCTCGGCAAAGTGACCGACGTAATGCAGACCGGTAGTAATGACGTCTATGTCGTTGAGGACTGCGACCGTCCTTTACTTATTCCTGCCATTAAAGAAGTAGTGAAAGAAATCGACCTCGCCCAAGGTCGGATGGTAATTAAACCGCAGGAAGAATGGGAATAACATATGCGTATTGACATCATCTCGCTGTTTCCCGAAATGTTTGACGGGCCTTTTGGACATAGCATTATCAAGCGTGCCCGTGAAGCAGGTCTCTTAATCGTTAATATCATCAACCCCCGCGACTTTGCCTATGATAAACACCGTATTGTGGACGACTATCCCTTTGGCGGCGGTTCGGGGATGGTGATGAAACCGGAACCACTATACCGGGCGGTGGAGAGCGCTAAAACAGCGGTGGAGTCGAACAAGCGGCGCATTATTCTTATGTGCCCCGGGGGAGAGGTCTTTACCCAACATAAGGCGCGGGAACTGGCGGCTTATGACCATTTGATTTTAGTCTGTGGCCATTATGAGGGCGTTGATGAACGTATTCGGCAATATGTTGTTGACGAAGCCGTATCTATTGGGGATTATGTGCTGACAGGCGGAGAACTGCCGGCGATGGTGGTTACCGACGCGGTAGCACGGATGATTCCCGGTGTTTTGGGGGCAAGCGACGCTGCTGTACATGACTCATTCTATAGTGGGCTGCTGGAATACCCGCAGTATACTCGTCCGCGTGAGTTTAACGGCTGGGAGGTTCCGGAAGTTTTGCTCTCTGGCGATCATGCCAAAATTGAACGATGGCGGCGTAAACAGTCCTTAAAAAGAACCTTGGAGCGGCGTCCGGATTTATTGGCATCCTGCGTCCTAAGCGAAGAGGATGCCAAGTTGTTAGCCGAGATAAAACGGGAACAAAGCGGGTGCTAATATATGAAAACCGCTGTTTATGTAGGATTAGTCCATTACCCTGTTTATAATAAGCGTAGCGAAGTAATCACTACGGCAATTACCAATTTTGACATTCATGATATAGCCCGTACTGCCCGTACTTATAGCATAAAACAGTATTTTATTATTCATCCTCTTGAGAACCAACTAGCGCTGGCTAAGGAAATTCTAAATTATTGGCAGGAAGGCTATGGCGGGGAGTATAATCCTGACCGGCGCGAGGCTTTTCGTGTTGTCGAAACAATAACTTCTATTGAGGAAGCCGCTCGCCTGATTGCCGAGCGGGAAGGGAAACCGCCTTTTATTGTCACCACCGATGCGCGCAAGTACCCGAATACTATTTCCTATTGGGAATTACGCCGCCGTATTCACGAAGGCGGCCGCCCGTGCCTGCTCTTATTTGGCACGGGATGGGGAATACAAAAAGAAGTGATGGAACAGTTTGATTATTATATCTTGGAGCCGATTTATGGCTCATGCGACTACAATCACTTATCCGTCCGCGCGGCAGCGGCGATTATTCTTGATCGTTTGCTAGGGGAGACATGGTGGTCAGGCGAAAGTCTTTCTTGAGTTTCCCATAAGCTTATGATATAATTTTTGGCGTGTAAACAGACGGTCCTCTGCCCAACCAGCATGAACGTCTAGTATAAGGAGGAACACAAATAATGGACATTATTAAGATTTTGGAACAAGAGCAACTGCGGCAAGATATTCCTGATTTCCGCCCTGGGGATACCGTTCGCGTCCATGTAAAGGTTGTGGAAGGCAACCGTGAACGTATCCAAGTCTTTGAAGGCATTGTTATTAACCGCAAAAGCGGCGGGGTGAGGGAAACTTTTACGGTAAGGCGGGTTACTTACGGAGTTGGTGTAGAACGCACTTTCCCCGTTCATTCCCCGCGCATCGAGAAAATCGAAGTGGTTCGCAGAGGTGTGGTACGGCGGGCTAAACTCTACTATTTGCGCAACCTTACCGGTAAAGCGGCTCGGATTAAAGAAAAGCGTACAGGTAAATAAAGTAATAGGGACTGATTTTCAGTCCCTTTTCTTCATGCGGTAAGGGGGGGCTCACTTTGAGCAGCACGAGTCTTGGCGAAGAAATTAAGGATTGGGTTATATCAATCGTTGTAGCTGTGGCACTGGCCTTTTTTATTCGCACCTTTATTGTCGAACTATATATGGTAGAAGGGCCTTCTATGCGGCCCACATTGGTGAACAGCGAACGGCTAGTAGTCAATAAATTTATTTATCGTTTTAAGGAACCGGAAAAAGGGGAAATTATTGTTTTTCGCTACCCTCGTGATCCCAGCCGGGACTTTATCAAGCGGGTTATTGCCGTGGGGGGGGACACGATTGAAATTCAGGACGGACGTGTCTTCGTGAACGGTCAATTGATGCAAGAGCCATATATACTGGAAAAAACCCGGGGTTCCTATCCGCTTTCCACTGTACCGGCGGGACATGTGTTTGTTATGGGTGATAATCGCAACAATTCCGAGGATAGCCGGTTTCGCGACGTAGGTTTTGTACCTTTACATTTGATAAAAGGTAAGGCAGTCATGGTTTTTTGGCCCCTTGACCACATAAAAACCTTGCCGTAAACATAAAATAAACTTAAAGTGTCGAGTGAAGATAAGGACGGGTGTTTGATGCATATCCATTGGTTCCCTGGCCATATGGCAAAAGCCTATAAGATGATTCGAGAGCATTTAAAACTTGTTGACGTTGTCATTGAACTGCTTGATGCCAGGATACCACTTAGCAGTGCCAATCCGGTCATTCATGAATTAGTGGGAAACAAGCCACGGGTGATTGCTCTCAATAAGGCTGACCTTGCCGAACCCCAGTGGACGGAGCGATGGATAGCTGAATACCGGCGGCAAGGGCTTGCCGCCGTACCGCTGGAAGCGGTCAGCGGTAAAGGGGTAAAAACACTTATAGTCCAGGTGGAGACGGCGGTTCGACCCAAATTGAAAGCGCTGGAAGCCAAGGGGATCCAAGGCAGGACGGTTCGGGCCATAATCTTAGGCATTCCCAATGTAGGAAAGTCGTCGTTAATTAATCGATTGTTGGGTGCAGCTGTTGTGCGCACAGGCGATAGACCGGGCGTCACACGGGGGCAACAATGGATTAAAATCGGAAAGAATCTCGAACTTCTAGATACTCCGGGTGTCTTATGGCCGAAGTTTGATGATCAAGAAGTAGCATTCAAACTGGCTATAACCGGCGCGATCCATGAAGACGTATACGACGTGGAAGCGGTTGCGACCAAGCTGCTACATATGCTGCGATCTTGTTATACCGAGCGGCTGGTGGAGCGCTTTAAACTTTCGCCGCCACTGCCGGAAGATGCAGCCGCTCTGCTTGACTTAATCGGCAGTAAGCGAGGGTGTCTGCGGGCGGGTGGTATCGTAGATCATGAAAAAGTGCGCCGTATTATTTTGACAGAGTTTCGTACTGGTAAGTTGGGGCCTTTTACGTTGGATTATCCACCAGCGGCTAAGAATATGTAACAAAATAAAATCAACTTTAAGCATGAAACCGGTATGCAATTCAGCGTACCGGTTTTCGACTGTCTGGAAGGGTTTTTCCTGTAAAGCAAGAATAAAAAAAAGGACTATGACAAATGGAGGAGAATGTTTTGGCGAGTAGCCACATGACCATACCACAGATTGCGAGGATGTTGGAAAAGGATAATGTATCGCCTGAATTGCTGGCAGCGCTGCAGTCTGACGATCGCATTGCGGTGGCCCGGTTACTTGCTAAATGGCGCAAACGTCAGGAAGAACGGGCGCGAGAATATGAACGGGTGCAAAGTCTTTA
Source organism: Thermosinus carboxydivorans Nor1 (assembly GCF_000169155.1). Lineage (NCBI taxonomy): Bacteria > Bacillati > Bacillota > Negativicutes > Selenomonadales > Sporomusaceae > Thermosinus > Thermosinus carboxydivorans. The sequence continues at coordinate 231,295 of NZ_AAWL01000002.1, read as the reverse complement.
TTTATATGAGAGCGTTTTTTACGAACAAGGGTTGGATTTAATTGCCGGGGTCGACGAAGCCGGCAGGGGGCCTTTGGCTGGGCCGGTCGTCGTCGCCGCGGTAATTTTGCCAAAGCGGCAGCATTTACCGATGCTCAATGATTCAAAAAAGCTATCGCCGCACCAGCGGAGTCTGCTATACGAGAAAATTATTGGCACCGCCGTGGCGGTAAACCATGTTGTAATTCCTGTATGCCAAATAGATAGCATGAATATTTACCAGGCAACTTTACAAGGGATGTATCGTGTGCTGGAGAACTTAAGTCCAAAGCCCCAAGTGGCACTAATTGATGCTATGCCGCTTCGTAAGATCGTGCTGCCTCATATGTCAATTATTAACGGCGATGCTTTAAGCGCTTCTATAGCCGCTGCTTCGATTGTAGCAAAAGTAGTGCGGGACCGGTACATGGACGAGATGGATGTTTTATATCCGGGGTATGGTTTTGCCAAACACAAAGGATATGCCACGCCAGAGCATTTGGCGGCATTGCGGCGGCTCGGGCCTTGCCCCATTCACCGCCGCAGCTTCGAGCCAATCAAATCATGGGGAGGCTTAGGGTGAAGATTGATAATTCAATCGCGAAAGGCACTACTCTCCCAATATTTTCCAACGGCGTCTGTCTTCGCCAGAATACTGCTCAGGGAGCAAGTCAACCGGGAAACCTGGAGGATGAACTAGTCATTGGTCAGACGCTAAAGCTGCTGCTAGATGAGCTTGGCCATGCTGTCATGAAACAACAGGAGCTACTGCTGTGTTTACCGCCCGAAATTCGTGAGCAGGCGGCAATACTTCTGCGGGAACACCGCCAGAGTACTGGTACGCTTCAGCAAGGGCTGGCAAAAGTCATACAAGGTCAGCGCGAAATGGCCAATAAGATGTTGGCATTGGCTGCGGCCGTGGAACAAAAATGGAAAGCTATTTCCGGCGAAGAACAAGCGATGCCCGCGGTAGGGGCGAAGACCTTGGTGCGGACGGAAGTAGAACAAGAAGCTGCGCGCACGCTACGACGACTAGCCACATCCCTTCAGCCGCGGTTTATTGCCGGTCGGGCAAGCGACCCGGACCGGCTGGTACTAGAATTTACTTTGCCACTTTTCTTCAATGGAGCAACAAAAGCTTATCCTGTACATATCCACATTTACCACGAGCAGCAGAAACAACGCACGGATTCATTATCTCACTATGAAACCTGGTTACGGGTTAGTATGGCCACTGAACATTTGGGGATAGTGACCGTTCTCTTCAGGTTGTATGACAAGGGACTAATAGAGCTCAAGGTGGAATTTCCTACTCTAGAAGCCGCGGAAACGTTTAAGGAATTTGTGCCGGAAATTCGCGCGGGTGTAGCACAAAAGCATATTGTTTTATCAAATATTGTGGTGATTGCCAAAAAGACACGGATTGGCGGGCGGGAGGAAAGCGGGAATGAATAATTCTGAACAAGCGAGGCAAAAACAAGCCATAGCGCTCCGTTATGACCAACAAACTCAGCAGGCGCCTAAAGTGGTGGCAAAAGGCTCAGGTTATGTAGCAGAGCAAATTTTGGCTACTGCCGCCCAGCATGCTGTTCCCGTTTATAAGGATACTGCCCTTGCTTCCCTGCTGATGGCTGTGGAACTTGACAAGGAGATACCCCCGGAATTGTATCAAGTAGTTGCCGAGGTCTTAGCGTATATTTACCGGGTAGATCGGCGCTTTGTTGGAAGCAAAGGATAAAGACACATGGCAGTTGTAATCCGAAGTATTTAGGATAAAGGTCTGATGTAAAACCGCGAGGAGAGAACGCTGGTGAACAATATTATGATGGGGAAGATGGGAGAAAATGCGGCGGCTGACTATCTAGCCAGAAACGGATATAAAATACTGATGCGAAATTATCGCTGCAGGATAGGAGAAATTGATATTGTCGCTGAAAGGCAGGGGACGATCGTTTTTGTCGAAGTTAAAACAAGGAGTTCGGAGAAGTTCGGCTTTCCTGCTGAAGCAGTCAATTATCGCAAACAGCAAAAATTATCAGCACAGCTCTCTGGTATTTAAGGTCGACAGGCAGAGACAACATGTCATTTCGGTTTGATATTCTGGAAGTATTTGTGAGAAAAGACAACAAATTGCGGTATCATCATATTGTTAATGCCTTTTTTGGTAGATAGGTGGGACTGAGGTGCGCATTGTAGTAGGGATAACCGGGGCAAGTGGTGCCGTTTACGGCTACCGTTTACTGGAGGTACTGCAGGTAACAGGTTGTGAAGTACATGCCGTGGTCAGTAAACACGGCTGGGAAGTTTTAGAATATGAATGCGGCGTCGGGGCTCAGATGGTTTCGTCCCTAGTCCACCAGTTGTATCATGTGGACGATATTACTGCGCCTATCGCTAGTGGTTCATTTAGAACAGATGCTATGATTATTGCGCCTTGTTCGATGCATACACTTGGACTTATTGCTGGCGGGATTGCCGGTAACCTCCTGACACGTGCGGCAGACGTTACAATTAAGGAAAACCGGCCGTTAATACTCGTTCCTCGGGAAACGCCCGTCCACGCCATTCATCTTGAAAATATGTTAAGGCTTGCTAGAATCGGGGTACGCATTCTTCCTGCATGTCCAGGCTTCTATCATCGTCCTCGGAATTTGCAGGCACTTATTGATATGATGGTAGGAAAAATCTGCGATCAGCTTAATATTCAGCATCAGCTGTATGAACGCTGGCAGGGACAGCAGCGATAGTGGGGGCGCCCAAAATGTATGCACAAACTTTTGGTTCGACAACATTAGGAATAAATGGAGTAGTAATTACCGTCGAAGTTGATATTGCCAATGGCATTCCCGGCCTCGATATTGTCGGGTTGCCGGACGCGGCTGTACGCGAATCGCGAGAACGGGTTCGCGCAGCGATAAAAAATGCCGGTTTTGAATTTCCAGCCCGGCGTATCACGGTCAATCTTGCTCCTGCTGATCTTAAGAAGGACGGATCCGGGCTCGATTTGCCGATCGCCGTGGGTATTCTGGCCGCAAGCGGCCAACTGGATATCGAGGCTTGCAAGCAATATGCCTTTATCGGCGAACTTTCACTTGAAGGCAGGCTGAGGGGGATTGCCGGCCTACTGGCTATGGCCATACAATGTCGCGAAGAAGGATTATGCAACCTTTTTGTAGCTCCGGAAAACGCGGCCGAAGCGCTGCTGGCGGGCGGTATGACGGTATATGCTGCCGAAACATTGGGACAAGTTGTAGCTCATATTAGAGGTGAGCAACGGCTTTCACCGGCGGCAAAAGGGCCTGCGACGGAGCCAGCGCCTATAGCCGGCGAGGATTTTGCCGATGTACAGGGACAGGCAGCGGCAAAACGGGCTTTGGAAATCGCTGCTGCAGGTGGGCATAATATTCTCATGGTAGGCCCGCCTGGTTCTGGTAAAACCATGCTGGCTCGCCGCATCCCATCAATATTGCCGACTATGTCCGACCAGGAAGCGCTAGAGGTTACAAAAATCTATAGCGTTGCCGGTCTGATGAATGGCAATGGAGGGCTGATCAAGGTCAGACCTTTTCGTAACCCCCATCATACCGTATCTCCCGCCGGGATGATTGGCGGGGGGACCATTCCACGGCCCGGAGAGGTTACACTCAGTCATCATGGCGTACTGTTTTTAGATGAATTGCCCGAATTTCCGCGTCAGGTTTTAGAAGTGCTTCGGCAGCCACTCGAGGATGGGCAAGTCACCATATCACGGGTGAACGCATCGTTAGCATATCCGGC
>NZ_AAWL01000002.1:0-222500 GCF_000169155.1 Thermosinus carboxydivorans Nor1 | reverse complement strand
TCCGACCCGCACGAAAGGTGTAACGACTTGGGCACTGTCTCAACGAGGGACCCGGTGAAATTGAAATACCTGTGAAGATGCAGGTTACCCGCGACTGGACAGAAAGACCCCATGGAGCTTTACTGCAACCTGACATTGGATTTTGGTAAAGCATGTACAGGATAGGTGGGAGACTAAGAAGCATGGGCGCAAGCTCGTGTGGAGTCGACGTTGGGATACCACCCTTGGTTTACTGGAGTTCTAACTGGAGGAGTAACGAACCTCAGGACAGTGTCAGGCGGGCAGTTTGACTGGGGCGGTCGCCTCCGAAAGAGTAACGGAGGCGCCCAAAGGTTCCCTCAGCGCGGATGGAAATCGCGCGGAGAGTGTAAAGGCAGAAGGGAGCTTGACTGCGAGACGGACAGGTCGAGCAGGGACGAAAGTCGGGCTTAGTGATCCGGTGGTACCGAGTGGAAGGGCCATCGCTCAACGGATAAAAGCTACCCTGGGGATAACAGGCTAATCTCCCCCAAGAGTCCATATCGACGGGGAGGTTTGGCACCTCGATGTCGGCTCATCACATCCTGGGGCTGAAGTAGGTCCCAAGGGTTGGGCTGTTCGCCCATTAAAGTGGTACGTGAGCTGGGTTCAGAACGTCGTGAGACAGTTCGGTCCCTATCCATCGCGGGCGTAAGAGACTTGAGAGGAGCTGCTCCTAGTACGAGAGGACCGGAGTGGACGGACCAATGGTGTACCAGTTATACCGCCAGGTGTACAGCTGGGTAGCTACGTCCGGAACGGATAAACGCTGAAAGCATCTAAGCGTGAAACCGGCCTTAAGATGAGGTCTCTCACAACGGAAGTTTGGTAAGGCCCCTTGCAGAAGACAAGGTAGATAGGCCAGGAGTGTAAGGCGGGCAACCGCTTGAGCGGACTGGTACTAATCGGCCGAGGGCTTGACCTAAACAAGGCAAAATACGAAAATGCGTGAAAATCTTCTGTGCAGTTTTGAGGGAAAGTGGAAAACGGAAAGTGGAAAGTGGAAAGTGGAAAGTGGTACTTAGAAAGTGGAGAACGCCAGTTACCGCTTACCACGTCCTGTTACTTTCCACTTACCACTTATTACTTTCCCCAAATAAAATATCCGGTGTCGATAGCTACGGGGATCCACCTGTTCCCATACCGAACACAGAAGTTAAGCCCGTAAACGCCGAAAGTACTTGGCTGGAGACGGCCTGGGAGGATAGGTAGACGCCGGTTACACCAAAAGAGCACCTTGCACGAGGTGCTCTTTACTTTTTGCAATTTTGTCTATACTTATTCCGACAAAGTACATTCTTTACGTCCGGACACAACGATAGACTTTTTAAATACATAAAGTTTTATCGACATACTGTATGCCTGCTGTCGAAAGGGTAATTCGACCGGATGTCAAGTTGGTTATCGTCTGACATAAAGAAGTTTCCCTATTTTTTTCAACTAACACATGAAGCGTTACCTGTTCGGCGAAATCTTTCTTTTTTATGATATAGTTATTACTATGCAGATAGTTTTCAACTATCCCAAATAAATCGTAGTTAGTTTTAAGTATGATATGAGTATGGGGAATTCTTTCCAAGATTCCCGCTGCCTGCAGTCCTAATGCGGCTACTTTTCCGTAAGCCCTGATTAGTCCACCTGCGCCTAACTTTATTCCGCCGTAATAGCGGGTAACGACAATTACAGCATCTGTTATTTTATTTTTCTTTAGAGTTTCGAGAATGGGGATACCTGCCGTTCCTGCAGGTTCACCATCATCGTCGGCCTTTTGGTGTTCTCCGCGTGGACCTATGATGAAAGCAGAACAGTTATGGGTAGCATCCCGATGTTTCTTTTTGACAATTTCAATGAAATCAATGGCATCTTTGGCGGAGATTGCCCGGTTGACTTGGACAATAAATTTGGACTTACTTATTTCTAACCCTGTTTCTCCATAACCTATCACTGTCCGATAACTTTCCATGTATTCCTCCCGTGCTAATATTTCTTGGAAATAAATGTAAGTCAATGCTGGCATACTGAACAAAAAAAGCATTTCTTCCGCCTACACGTTTAGTTTGAATGGGAGTGCCGCAGACATAGCAGGGTTCGCCTGTCCGGTAAGCTACTTGCAGATGAGGTGTATACCACCGGTAATGGTATCGTCACTCGAAAATTTTTCTTCATAGACGCCGCCGTAACTAATAGCTTCCCTTAGAATTCTACGCATGCACTGGTAGAGATTTTGCTTTTCTTCTCTGAAAGGGTACTACTTTTACGCGTAGGAAGGATACGGCTGCAAAAAAGAACTTCATTAGAGTATACATTCCCAATGCCGGCAATAAACTTTTGGTCTATCCGCAAGGGCTTTATCATTCCTTTGCGCTGTTGCAGAAAGCTGTTAAAGATATCATAAGTGAAGTCGGGTGATGAGGGCTTGTTGAAATAATTCGGGAGATGTATTAAGGGTTTGCGGATGGAAAACTTCTACTTCTGTGATTTTTTTACCTTTTACGCTTTGAGCCAAATGTCTGCGCATAGTCTCAATTTCAGGAATTTCCGACATTAAGATCAGTCCTTTCACGAACTATCGGTCTAGGCTTTTGCAGTTTGGAAAGCAGTCTGGAAAATAGTGTACTAAATAACTAGGGCGTTTACCCGAGTATCGGGAAAGATTAACCGCCAGGCCAAAAGGGTCGGTCTGGCGGTGTTCGTTAATTACCGTTGGGAGCGATGACAGCTTTTATTACACGGCAGTACTCGACGTCATCTAAAGCTTGATTAATATCGGCAAGACTATAGTGGCGGCTGATAAGGCGTTCCCAGGCAAAGCGTTGATGGTATTTAGCCATGATTTGGATAGAACGGTAAAAATGACTTAAATCAATTCCCCAAACGCCCTTTAGTGTCATGTGTTTTTTATTAAGGTCGAGGTGAGGATTAAAGTTAACTTCACCATTATCAGTATATTGGCCGACGATAACATAAGTACCAGCATCTCGTACCATAGCCATGCCTTCTTTTATAGCAGCCGGAACACCTGTTGCCTCAATTACTACGTCAGCGCCGCGACCGCCAGTAAGTTCCTTTACTGCTGAAATTCTATCCGCTGCGTCCATATTTTCAATGTTAATGACGGCGTCAACTCCAAAATCTTTGGCTAAATTGAGCCGTAGAGCAGGACCGCCAACAACGATGACTTGTAGTGCACCGGCAAGTTGTGCTAGGATAGCAGCGTTAAGGCCTACAGGGCCACAACCTTGGATTACAACGTTGTCCCCTAACTTTATCCCTGCTTGTTCTACAGCATGAAAAGCGGTAGGAAGGCCACAGCCGCCGCCAATAAAGGCTTCCGGTTTTACCTGCTCTGGTAATTTAACAATCTTTACGCCGGGTTTCAAGTATATTTTTTCACTCCAACCACCTAAAATTCCATCCTGCACGCCATAGGTAATTCCATAAACTTTACGGTGGGGACAGCGGGTCGATGCTTTTGCAACCAGGCAATACCAGCAATTATGGCAGGTTTCATGAACATCCAAAAAAGTTACCACATCGCCAGAATGAAGCAGGTTACCGTCCACATCATAGACAGGCCCGTTGGTTTGCATGATGCGCCCGACATTTATGTGTCCAGGAATAATTGGATAGGGGACACCGGCAAGGCGTCCATGGAACAAGTGAACGTCAGTACCACATACTTCACTATAAATTGTTTCAAGTAAAGCAGCTCCGGTTTCCAGTTTAGGCTCCGGTAAATCAACAATACGCACCTTAGCAAGTGGTTTTTCCATGAGTGCTGCTCTAACCATAGCCGTACTCCTTTCGTGGGCTTGATTATTTAAAATATTTTGCAGGAGGTATAAATTTCCTGCTAAATTAGAATATTGGTAAGTAAATAGCAAATAAGACAAAAAAATTCAAAGGCAACAGGAAATCCATATTTTTTACAGAATTAATACATAATAACAAACTAATGTTCCGCAAAATGAAACATCTTTGCATAAATAAACTAAACCAAGGTTATTTTAAACCAAATTCAAAAAGGTGGGACATATGACCGAGAGCAGTTTACTCCAGTCATTTGTAATGGTAGCAAAATATATTCCACAACTAATAACCAGTAAAGTTGGTATGGTCGTTAGTGACCGGGAAAAGTGGCTTGTATCTTATTCAATTCCTGAACTGGCAAAACAAGTAGTGGTTGGCGAGCGTATCAAACCCGGCTCGGCCGTATACCAGGCCATGCAGAAACGGCAGCGAGTAGTTGTGGAGGTAGCTAAGGAGGTTTACGGCATCCCTTATATTGCCGTAAGTATGCCGATCATTGAGAACGGTGAAGTTGTAGGAGCTGTCGCCATCCATGAATCGTTGGAGAGAAAAGAAACGTTATTAATGGCTGCGCAGCAGCTTTCCAATTCTGCTACTGAGTTAGCTTCTTCCATCCAATCTATCCTGGCTCAAGCGGAAGAGTTGGCCGCAAGTGGAAAATTCTTAAAAGATCTCGCGCTTCAGGCTAATCAGCAGGTAAGCGAAACCGACACCGTTGTCCGGTTCATTCATGATGTGGCTAGTCAGACAAACTTATTAGGCCTAAACGCTGCCATTGAAGCTGCCCGGGTCGGGGAACACGGACGCGGATTTGGTGTAGTAGCCGACGAGGTTCGCAAGCTGGCTATCAACAGCGCTAGTTCGGCCAGCCAAATTAATGCTATTCTTAGTCGTATCAATCAATCTATCCAAAAGATTGCGGCAGAGATTACGCAAATCGATGCCGTAACCGAACATCAGGCAAATACGATCCAAAAACTAACGGCCCATAGTCAGGAATTAATGGCTATGTCGGAACAGCTGACGAAGCTGGCCTCTCATCTTAATACAGATAATAAACAATGATCTTTAAATTAAATCCCTCGCCGGTTTTGCCTGCGGGGGATTTCTTCAGGTTTTATATATTCAGTGTGTTATTCTACTAATTCGAGTCGGGGATTGGGGCGGTAGTTGCGGCCAACTTTAGCGCAAGGGCGCCCATCAACCATGACAACATCAGCTGTAAAATTAATATTATTGTTAAAAAGACTGCTACCTACGGCATAGATGTCGACTGGTACCTTTTCTGCCTCGAACTGGGCAATCCGTTCGGCCGTAAAACCACCCGATACCATAATGCGAACATGACCAAACCCGGCTTCGTCCAGTGCTTTACGCACATTGAATACTAACTGGGGGCAAACTCCGGTTGGCTTAAAAGTTCCCATATAGGGGATAACAGACTGATCAACTAGGTTATCAGCCGTATCTAGGCGGACCGCCCAAAGTTTTTCGCCCAGTTCTCTGGCTACTGCTAATGCTGTACCGACACAGTCGTTGTTGAAATCAACTAGTGCCACGCGATGAACAGCAGGGTCGATGTGCCGGTCAAACGCACAAGTGGCTTTTACGGTGTCTCCACCATACGCGGCAATTAAGGCATGCGGAATAGTACCTAGCGCTTGGGCATGCCAATAAATTCCGTTGGCGGGAGTCGAAACACCGTGTATGCCGCCAATGTGGGCGGCATAGCCGTCGCTTAGCTGAGTAGAATAGTGGTCGAAACGGGATGGAAAGAAAAGAACGGGTTTACCGTTTGCGGCTTTGACAGCTTGGTGGACGTTGGTGGCAATCTTGGTTTGTCGGGAAAGAACGCCGAGATAAACTGTTTCGAGATGTGCGAAATCGGCCAAGTCTCCTTCAATTGTCATCACTGTTTCCCAGGGTTCGATCATGTCCCCGTCATGGAGGGCGTGAATAGTAAGCTTTTCAGGATTAAAGGCACATTTTTTTATAATGGCAATTGCTTCGTCAATACCGCATAACATGGCATGCTGCCGTTGAAACACCTGCATCAGAACGCGGGGGTGTTGATTATCTTTTGTCAATATTTCTTGGGTACGGAGAAAATAGCTGTCACTATAAAAGCCGCTTTTGATTTCGTCGATAGGTATCCGAAAAACGTCTGGCGCCAAACGTTTTTTCATTCTAAATCCTCCTACGTACTTCGTCTTTGGTGCTAATTTTTACATTATTAGTTATTATTCTACATATTATCTATGATACAATAAGATATATTTCACTGCAATATAGGAGGCTGCCTTATGAGTTTCAATCCCCGCATTATACAAATAGATAACGAACAGCAAGCCCGGGAAATCCTAGCCCGCCTAGGCTGTGATCCGGCAGGTATCAAGATAATGGCGGGAAAGGCGGTTTTTAAAACTGTTATGTTGGAGAATGTTCCGAGCAAAGCAGCCAATCTCCTCAAACAGACTTTTCTTGCCAAAGGTGCTGAAGTGGCGGTGGCGCGCGGGACGGCTGACCTCAGTGTGGAGACGACCGATGTTGTTGTTTGTGCAACTTTAAAGCAATACAGGCTCGCACTATCCCAACTGAAAGCTCAGCCTTGGGGACTGCCGAAAGTAGCTGAGGAACTGGAAATGGTTTTGGCCGCAAGCGAAAACTTTCCTGTCCGTCATTTTTCCTGGACTGACCGGCAGCTCAGCCTAAGTCCGGAGCGGACGATTATCATGGGAATTTTAAATGTAACACCTGATTCCTTTTCTGATGGCGGAAGGTATAATAATCTGGACGCTGCTCTGAAACAAGCGGAAAAAATGGTTAGAGACGGTGCCGATATTATCGATATCGGCGCTGAGTCAACCCGACCTTACGGAGCTACTAAAATTTCGGCCGAAGAGGAAATGGAACGGCTGCTTCCTATCTTAGAAAAATTAGTGTCCACCGTCCCGGTGCCAATCTCAGTAGATACTTATAAAGCCGTCGTTGCTGAAGAAGCCCTGAAACTTGGCGTACATATTATCAACGACGTCTGGGGCCTGCAAGGCGATCCTCGTATGGCTAAAGTGGTAGCTAAATATCAGGTGCCAGTAGTAGTAATGCATAATAAGACAGAGGCCGTTTACGAGCGTGATATTATGGCAGAAATATGTGCCTTCCTGCGACATAGTCTGGAAATCGGCATGGCCGCCGGCATTCATCCTGGGCATTTTATTGTGGATCCGGGCATTGGCTTTGGTAAAACGCCTGACCAGAATCTAACCGTTATGGCGCGCCTCGACGAACTTAGGTCCTTAGGATGTCCCATATTGCTCGGTACGTCGCGCAAGCGGTTTATTGGCGAAGTGCTTAACTTGCCTGTTGACGACCGGATAGAAGGCACAGGCGCAACGGTAGCCTTGGGAATTGTCAAAGGGGTCAGCATTGTGCGCGTACACGACGTAAAGCAAATCACACGTATTGCCCGTATGAGTGATGCCATGGTAAGGAGGCGGGGATGATGAGCGACCGGATTTTATTGCAAAACATGGTATTTTATGGCTATCATGGCGTGCATGAACATGAACAGGAACATGGCCAGCGGTTTTATATAGACTTGGAAATGGAGGCCGACCTCGGTTTAGCGGGTAAGACGGATAACCTGGTAGATACCGTGGATTATACCTTGATTTACCGCATTGTCAAAGATATTGTGGAAACGCGCCGTTTCCGGTTATTGGAGACCTTGGCCGACCACATTGCTACCGCTGTCCTTAATGCAGGTTCTTTGGTTAGTGCCGTTACCGTCAGGGTGCGAAAACCGGCTGTACCTATTCCGGGTTCGCTTGACTATGTGCAAATTGAGGTTACTCGGAGGCTAGGGACATGATAATTCTAGGGTTCGGTTCAAATATAGGCGACCGGGAAGAAAATATCCGCTTGGCTATACAGTTTCTGGGTGAAGACCCATTGATTGAGGTGCTACGTGTTTCGTCCTTATATGAAACGGAACCTGTTGGCAAGAAGGATCAGCCGGCTTTTCTTAACGCGGTTGCAAGTATCGTGACGGCTTATGGCCCTGAGCAGCTCTTGGCAACCTGCCTGAGAGTGGAAAGGACATTGGGCAGGGTTCGTACCTTGCGGTGGGGACCAAGGACCATTGATATTGATATCTTAGTTTATAACGATGTCTGTATGAAAACGGATACACTCACCTTGCCTCATCCCCGAATTTTAGAACGAAGATTTGTATTGGTTCCTTTGCAGGAAATCGCTGGCGACCTGCCCGTTTATGGCGATCTAACCGCCGCTGAATTACTGGCACGCACTGCCGATAACAGCAAGGTGGAATGGTACGGAACCCTTTGAGAAGAGGAGTTTACCATGAATCATAAGGTTCGCGTTCTTTTTATCACTGCCCCGATTGGAGCGGGTCATGTTCGCGCGGCGCAGGCCGTAAGCAAGGCGCTTCAGGACTTTCAACCCGGCGTGGAAACAGCCATTGCCAATGTTTTTGATTTTTTTCCCGCTGTCATCGGCAAATCGATACTGAAGATATATCTTGCCATTTTGGATTTGATTCCTGGTGCGTATGGCGCCATGTATGGCTGGGGGAATAAAAGTCCGTTGGCCGTAACAGGGCGGGAATTAATAAGCAAATACCTTGCTCGTCAGATGAGACATTATATTTTCCAGTATCAGCCTTCTGCCGTCGTTTGTACTCATGCCACTCCGGCCGGACTTATCGCCCACTTAGCTAAAACGACTGACTTTGATATTCCTACCTTTGCTGTTATTACTGATTTTGTCGTGCATCGCTTATGGGTGTATCCGGAAATTGGTCATTATTTTGTTGCCAATGAAACCATGCGTAACTATCTCATCGAACATGGCTTAGACTCAGCACGTATTTCTGTTATCGGCATACCAATAGATAGTGCCTTCGCTGTACCCAGCTTCCCCAGCATATTGTCAAAGCTAGGCCTTGATCCAGAGCGGCGGACGGTCCTGGTCATGGGGGGCGGAGCAGGCGTATTGCCTATGGACAAAATTATTGATATATGCGATGAGCTTGACGTTTCGCTACAGCTCATAGTTGTTACCGGCAACAATAACAAAATGTATGATAAAGTACTTCGCCGGGCCAAGGACGCTAGGCATCCGGTGCGGGTGTTTGGCTTCGTCCACAATGTGCATGAACTAATGACTGTCGCCAGCCTGCTTATATCCAAACCCGGCGGCATGACGTCAGCAGAAGCTCTGGCGAAAGGCCTACCGCTTTTAATTTATCGTCCCATACCCGGTCAAGAAGAAGTCAATACTCAATATCTATTAACTCAAGGAGTCGCTGTTCAGGCCAATCAGTTGCAAGAACTGAAAACACAGTTGACGCGCCTGCTTATTGACCAACCGGCAGAGCTTGGTGTAATGCGGCGAAAAGCTTTCGCTTTGGGACGGCCACTCGCCGCTTATGATGCTGCTCGGATCATAACTGATAAAATATCTCAATTTATGCCTTGACCAGAATTTTCATACCAGCTATAATAATCCCCAGCAGTTGCCTTTATAGGCAACTTTTTTCAAGGCGGTGCACTGATAAATGGAGAGAATATATGCGGCAGCTTTGCAAATGGCGCCGGGAATCGGCCCTTCGCGGCTCAGGAGCTTAATTGCTTTTTTTGGTAGCGCCCAGCAAGCCTGGCAGGCTAATAGGGGCGATTTATTTTTGTGTCGTTGTCTTGATGAGACCAGTTGTAATAATTTACTTGTATACCGGGAAAAGATAGATATACATCGTTTAGCGGAACGGTGGCGGCAAGCTGGGATTTGCATTTGTATGTTTACCGACCATGAATACCCGCCGCTGCTACGTGAAATTTTTAATCCGCCTTACGTTTTATTTTACCGAGGCAGGCTTCCTCGACCAAAGGAACTTCTAATTGCGATTGTTGGCGCTAGGCGGGCATCGTCATACGGACGGAATGTTGCCCAAATGCTAGGCGCCGGGTTGGCAGCCGCCGGTATCGGTGTGGTCAGCGGCGCAGCAAGGGGCATTGATACGGCGGCGCATAAGGGGGCGCTGCAAAAAGGCCAAACCTATGCTGTATTAGGATGTGGCGTGGATGTCTGTTATCCCCCGGAAAACGCCAAAATACTGGCCGAAATTGCCGAGACAGGTGGCATTATATCGGAATACGCTCCGGGCACGCCGCCACACGCCGGTCATTTTCCGGCGCGTAACCGTATTATAAATGGGATGTGCCGTGGCGTTGTCGTTGTGGAGGCAGGGGAAAGAAGCGGCGCTTTGATTACAGCCGACTATGCTTTGGAAGAGGGTAGGGATGTATTTGCCGTTCCCGGAAGCATATTTTCCGAAGGCAGTAAAGGCGTTCACCGTCTGCTTAAACAGGGCGCAAAGCTCGTTACCGAAGTTCAGGACATACTAGAAGAATATGATGTGCGGCCAGTGTCTCATTATGCGGCTCCGGAACTATTGCCTGATGAAGCTGCCGTTTATGGAAGTCTTGATTATGAACATCCTCTCAGCGTTGACGAAATTGTCATAAAAACGAATCTTTCCGCATCTAAAGTAACATATGCACTCCTACAGCTTGAATTACGCGGCCTGATAGGCGAAGACGGCGCCAAGCGTTATATTCGCACGGCTAGGGAGGGAGACAGGTGAGTAAAGCGCTCGTTGTCGTGGAGTCGCCAGCTAAGGCTAAGACAATTGAAAAGTTTTTGGGTAGAAATTATATCGTCCGTGCTTCGATGGGGCATTTGCGCGACCTGCCGAAAAGTCAATTTGGCGTTGATATCGAACAGGACTTTACTCCCAAATATATCAATATCCGCGGCAAGGGAGAAATTATAAAAAGCCTGAAAGAAGAGGCCAAAAAAGCTGATACAGTATATCTTGCCACCGACCCGGACCGGGAAGGTGAAGCCATCGCTTGGCATTTGGCTCATATTCTGAATATACCGGCCGATAAAGCATGTAGGATTGAATTTAATGAGATTACTAAGACTGCCATTCAGCAGGCAATTAAAAGGCCGCGGCCGATTAACAAATACAGGGTAGATGCTCAACAGGCCCGACGCATTTTGGACCGCATTGTCGGCTACAAGCTTAGTCCGCTGCTGTGGCGTAAAGTGCGCAAAGGACTCAGTGCCGGGCGGGTGCAATCGGTGGCAGTGCGGCTGATTTGCGACCGCGAAAAAGAAATTCAGGCATTTGTTCCGACAGAATATTGGACGCTTACGGCCAAACTACGGGAGAAAGTCCGGGCGGCTTTATTTGAAGCGGAAGTAATCACCGTAGATGGCGAAAAAATCGAAATTGCCAATGAAACGCAGGCGGAAGCTTTTAAAAGCGAGCTTGAACAGGCAGAGTTTACTGTTGCCGAAATTAAACGCAAGGAACGGCGTCGCAATCCAGCGCCGCCTTTTACTACCAGCAGTCTCCAGCAGGAGGCGGCGCGCAAGCTCGGATTTACATCTCGCAAAACCATGATGCTGGCTCAGCAACTTTATGAAGGATTGGATATCGGCAGCAAAGGCCCGGTAGGTCTTGTCACCTATATTCGTACCGATTCAACGCGTGTTGCGGAGACTGCTCAACAAGAAGCGCGAAAATACATTGCGGACAAGTACGGCAGTGCTTATTTACCAGAACGTCCACCTGTCTATGCTAATAAAAAAGCCCAAGATGCGCATGAGGCGATAAGGCCGACCAGTATTGAACTGGAGCCGCAAAGTTTGGTTAATTTTCTTACCCGTGATCAACTTAAACTGTATACACTTATTTGGGAACGGTTTCTTGCCAGTCAAATGGCAGCCGCTATTTATGACACTCTATCGGTAGACATTACGGCTGGTCGTTTTGGCCTTAAGGCTACAGGATCTCAGCTTAAGTTCCAGGGTTTCATGGCAGTGTACACCGAAGCAAAAGATGAGGAAGAAAAAGAAAAGGATATTCAACTGCCTGAGCTTATGGCCGGTCAGACGCTGAAATTGGCCAAAATTGTTCCCAAGCAGCATTTCACACAGCCACCGCCCCGCTATACCGAGGCTTCACTGGTAAAAACACTGGAAGAAAAAGGGATTGGCCGCCCCAGTACCTATGCTCCCATAATTCAGACGATTATTGAGCGTGGGTATGTGCAGCGTGTAGACAAAAAGTTTCAACCAACTGAATTAGGTTTTGTAGTTGTCGATCTACTAAAGCGCCATTTTCCCGATATCGTGGACGTAGAGTTTACCGCGAGCATGGAAGATCGTCTTGATGATATCGCCGAAGGTGAAATTTCCCATGTTGAGGTGCTCAGGAATTTTTACCAGCCTTTTGCTGAAACGTTAAGCAAAGCTGAGAAAGAAATTCTCCAGGTAGAGCTTCCCGTTGAAGTATCGGACGTGAAGTGCGAAAACTGCGGTCGTTTGATGGTAGTTAAACACGGACGTTACGGCAATTTTTTAGCCTGCCCGGGTTTTCCGGAATGTCGCAATACCAAGCCAATTTTAAAAACAACAGGGGTACGGTGTCCCAAGTGCCAGGGCGAAATTGTAGAACGGCGGACGAAACGAGGTAAAGTTTTTTATGGTTGTGAGAACTATCCGGCATGTGACTTTGTAACTTGGGATCGGCCTTTGCAGGAAACGTGCAAAACTTGTGGTTCGTTTATGGTTCGCCATAGCTTCAAAAAAGGGAGTTCGAAAGTAGTTTGCGCTAATCCCGCCTGTCCTACAAATGAGCAAATAACGACGGCTAAGTCTGAGAATTCCAAGACTAGCAGTAAGCGGAGGGAAAAAAGTGGGTAGAGTAACAGTAATCGGGGCCGGTCTCGCCGGTAGCGAGGCTGCTTGGCAAATCGCTGAGGCCGGTGTGGACGTAGATTTATTTGAAATGCGTCCTAAGGTAATGACGCCGGCGCATCATACCGGTTTTTTTGCTGAACTTGTCTGTAGCAATTCCCTCCGTGCCGCGGCGATTGAAAATGCGGTTGGCTTATTAAAAGAAGAGATGCGGCGGCTTAACTCCGTTATTATGCGGGCCGCCGATGTTAACCGCGTTCCTGCGGGAGGGGCGTTAGCCGTAGACCGGGAAAAGTTTAGTCGGATGGTAACCGAGCTCATCTCAGCACACCCTCGTATTCGCGTTATAGCTGAAGAAGTAAAAGACATTCCCAACGTTCAGCCGCTGGTTATTGCCAGCGGTCCTTTGACGTCTCCTGCTTTATCCGAGGCCATAGCACGTTTGACCGGGCATGATTACCTGTATTTTTACGACGCTGCTGCGCCGCTTGTAACCGCCGATTCGCTGAACATGGATAAAATCTATCGGGCTTCCCGCTATGGCAAAGGGGACGACGACTACCTTAACTGTCCAATGACCAAGGAAGAATATGAAAGATTTTGGCACGAACTGATTACTGCCGAAACGGCTCCGATAAAAGAATTTGAAAAAGAGATATTTTTTGAAGGTTGTATGCCTGTTGAAGTAATGGCCAAGCGCGGCATTGACACCTTGCGGTTTGGACCAATGAAGCCGGTTGGGCTAAGACATCCAGTAACAGGAGAAATCCCGTACGCCGTAGTACAGCTTCGCCAGGACAATGGGGCAGCAACTCTATATAATATCGTTGGTTTTCAAACGCACTTGAAATGGCCGGAACAAAAGCGGGTTTTTAGGCTAATTCCAGGACTGGAAAATGCAGAGTTTGTACGGTATGGTGTAATGCATCGCAATACTTTTATTAATTCCCCAAAAGTCCTGAAACCCACTCTCCAGATGCAAAACAATCCTGCCATTCTGTTTGCCGGACAGATCACCGGTGTTGAGGGATATGTAGAATCAGCAGCCTGCGGCATAGTCGCCGGCATTAATGCCGCTCGGCTGGCCCGCGGGCAGGAACCATTAGTTTTTCCTGAGGATACGGCCCATGGCGCGCTTTGTCGGTACATTACTAATGCTGATCCCCGTCACTTTCAACCTATGAATGTAAATTTCGGGTTGCTTCCTTCCTTGGATCAGCCGGTCCGGGATAAAAAACGGAAAAATACAATTATTGCCCAAAGGGCTTTAGCGAGTCTGAGGAATTTTATAGAAAAATTAGACAACGGCCTTGCATAAAATTACCGCTTATGCTAGTATAAATTAATGAATTTGGTCTAACAGGATTTTCGACAAAAAACGAGGTATTATGCGCTTCTGCCGACAGGAAATAGAACAATTTTTCCGATATCTACGCTTAGAGAAAAATGCTTCGCCGCACACGGTAAAGAGTTACCGTGAAGACATTGAACATTTCTGGGAATTTGCCCTGCAACATAATGGAAGCGAGGTACTGTTCGCCGCCATTACGCCCATGCTTATTCGTGCTTATTTGGCAAGGCTGAAGGCTGATGATTACGCACGGACGACCATTGCTCGGCGGATTGCAGCTTTACGCTCTTTTTACCGTTTTTTATGCCGGGAAGGTTTGGTTGATACTAATCCGTTTAAACTAGTTCACACGCCTAAAATCGAAAAAAAACTGCCTGTTTTTTTAGATGAGAGGGAAGTTGCCGAGTTATTGGAATTGCCGGCTGATGATGTGCTGGGACGGCGTGATGCCGCAATACTTGAACTGCTATATGCGACAGGCATTCGCGTGGCCGAACTGACAGGTCTGAAAACTAGTGATGTGGATTTGGTCAGTCGTTTTGTCATTGTCTGTGGTAAGGGAGCCAAAGAGCGCATTGTGCCTATAGGACGGACAGCAGCAGCAGCGCTGGAACGCTATCTAGCTGATGCCCGTCCCCGACTATATAGCAAATGGCGTAAAGAACAACATCAGTTTTTGTTTATCAACAGCAAAGGTGGACCGCTTACTGATCGCAGTGTCAGAAGAATTATTGACAAATACATAGCCAATCTTGCGGTTGCTAAAAAAGTTAGTCCTCACACCATTCGGCATACCTTTGCTACGCATATGCTAAATAATGGTGCGGACTTACGCTCTGTACAAGAAATGCTTGGGCATGTCAATCTTTCGACCACGCAACTTTATACTCATGTTACCAAGGAAAGGCTCAAGGCAGTTTACCGGGAGACACATCCCCGGGCATAGGAGGTGGAAGGGTCATGTTTCATGCAACCACAATTGTTGCCGTGCGGCACAAAGGGAAAACGGCCATTGCCGGAGACGGCCAAGTTACTTTTGGCGGCAATACCGTAATGAAACACAATGCCAAAAAAGTGCGCCGGTTATACCATGGCAAAATTTTGGCCGGCTTTGCCGGTTCGGTTGCCGATGCCTTTACGCTGTTTGGCAAATTCGAAAGTAAACTGGAAGAATTTAACGGCAACCTTATGCGTGCCGCCGTTGAATTGGCCAAAGAATGGCGAATGGACAAGGTTCTTCGGCGCCTGGAAGCGCTTTTAATTGTTTGCGACGCTCAATCAATGCTAATTATATCGGGCAACGGCGAGGTTATTGAACCGGATGATGGTATCACCGCTATTGGTTCCGGCGGTCCTTACGCCCTGGCGGCAGCGCGAGCGCTGGCGAAGTATTCCGGCTTATCTGCGGCAGAGATTGCCAGGGAAGCGCTCCAAATTGCCGCTTCAATATGTGTTTATACCAATAACCAGATCACGGTAGAGGAACTTTAAGGGGGGAGTACTGGGGATGGAATTGACCCCAAAACAAATCGTTGCCCAATTAAATAAATATATTGTTGGTCAACATGAGGCGAAAAAATCGGTAGCCGTAGCCTTGCGCAATCGTTGGCGCAGCAAACAGCTTCCGGCGGAACTCAAGGAAGAAATCATCCCTAAAAATATTCTTATGATCGGCCCTACTGGTGTAGGTAAAACGGAAATTGCCCGTCGCCTGGCCAAGCTGGTTAATGCTCCTTTTGTAAAAGTGGAAGCAACGAAATTTACGGAAATTGGTTATGTAGGGCGCGATGTGGAATCCATGGTGCGCGACTTGGTGGAGACGGCTATTCGCATGGTCAAGCAAGAAAAAATGCTGGAAGTTAATGACCGGGCACGAGAGTTGGCGGATGAGCGCATCATAGACTATTTTTATCCTACCGTTAAAAAAGAACCACCGCGGAATCCTTTTGAAATACTGTTTACTGGGGGGATAAGCCAGCAAAAAGAACAGCAACCGGTTTCCGAAACAACTGGGCATGATGTTGGCAGAGAATGGTGGCGTAAGCGGCTGAAGCAAGGCGAGTTAGAGGATGAGCTAATTGAAATTACGGTGGAAGACAATTCCCATCCCATGGTTGGTATGTTTGCCGGTGCTGGTATTGAAGAGATGGGAATTAATATTCAGGATATGCTTGGAAGTTTGTTGCCCAAAAAACAAAAAAAGCGTAAAGTGACAGTTGCGAATGCCCGCAAGATTTTTACGCAGGAAGAAGCGCAAAAGTTAATTGATATGGATGAAGTAATCGCCGAAGCGATTTATCAGGCAGAAAACTATGGGATTATCTTTTTAGATGAAATTGATAAAATTGCCGGGCGCGGACATTCCACCGGTCCCGATGTTTCGCGGGAAGGCGTGCAACGCGATATTCTGCCGATTGTTGAAGGTTCGACGGTAATGACTAAATACGGACCAGTGAAAACGGATCATATTTTGTTTATTGCCGCCGGCGCCTTCCATATTTCCAAGCCATCCGATCTTATTCCCGAATTGCAGGGGCGGTTTCCTATCCGTGTAGAGCTTACCAGCTTATCAAAAGAAGATTTTCGGCAAATTCTCACCGAGCCGGCTAATGCCCTCATTAAACAGTATACCGGCTTATTAGCAACAGAAGGTATAAAAATTGAGTTTACCGAAGATGCTATTGATGAATTAGCAGAAATTGCCTGCAAAGTGAATGCGCAAACAGAAAACATTGGAGCTCGCCGCCTTCATACTATTTTGGAAAAATTATTGGAGGATCTTGCTTTTGAAGCTCCTGATTTGACCGAAAAGCATATTGTCATTGATCGGCAGTATGTGCAGTCTAAGTTAGGACACATCATTGTTGACCAGGATCTGTCTCATTATATTTTATAATTAATATTTTATAATTATGGTTTTTCATTTATTTTAATTATTTTAATTTTAATTATGAAAGGTAGGAGAATGAACTGTGCTGTCATTGCTGGATCGTACGCGAAAAATTAATAAATTGCTGCAAAAAGCCGAAAAAGTCCAATATGATGACATTTCTTCTGTGTTAAGCAACGTAATGAGCGCTAATGTCTACATTGTTAGCAAAGAAGGCGCCGTTTTAGGATATGCTCTCATCGACGACTTTGAGTGCGACCTGATGCGCGACAAAGTCCTCAAACAGGGCTATTTCCCAGAACGCTATGTCGAATGGCTGCTCAAAATCAGCGAAACTTCGCCCAACCTTCGCTTGGAAAGTGGTATGTGCGCTTTTAGTGAAGGTACGGTGTGCATGTTTAACGATAAGTTTACGACTATCGTCCCTATTCACGGCGGCGGCGAAAGGATCGGTACGCTGATTGTCGCTAAATTCCACGTAGAGTTTACGGACGATGACCTTATCTTAGCGGAATACGGTGCTACCGTCGTTGGAATGGAAATTTTGCGGGACCGCAGTGATAAAATTGAAGAAGAAGCTCGGAAAAAAGCGACTGTGCAGGTTGCGCTTGGAACGCTTTCTTACTCCGAACTGGAGGCGGTAATGCACATCCTGGGTGAGTTGGAAGGCAATGAAGGATTGCTCGTAGCGAGCAAAATTGCCGACCGGGTTGGCATCACCCGTTCTGTTATTGTCAACGCGCTTCGTAAATTCGAAAGCGCAGGGGTCATTGAGTCCAAGTCGCTGGGCATGAAGGGAACTTATATCAAGGTGCTTAACGATCGGCTATTGGACGAACTGAAAAAAATGAAAAAGTAGTAATAATTTAATTTTTTGAAGCAACCACTTAGCGAAGGGTGGTTGCTTTTTTTTTGGTAGTTTAGTTTAAAGAAACACCGTCTCTTATTATAGTTAAAGGATTTTGCCGTTTCTTGTAGAAATAAAAGGAAAACTGGAACTGAAAACACATAATATAGGTAAGATGGAGTTTACAGAAAGTGAGATGATCTGGGTGTTTGACGCCTTAGTCTCTTCCCCGCAGGTGAAAGTTTTAGAAAAGGCTTTAGCAGCTGCCGCTTTGCGGCACAAAGTCATTAGTAATAATATTGCCAATGTAAACACGCCAGGGTTTAAACGCAGTGAGGTTCACTTTGAAGAGCAGTTAAAGCAGGCTCTTAACGCCAAATCAGGTCTTTCCCGAACACATCAGCGGCACATAGCGGCAAAGGGTGACGATTTTTCTGTTGAAGTAATAACCGTCAACAATACGGCCTACCGCGCTGACGGTAATAATGTTGATATTGATTTTGAAATGGCCGAGATGGCGAAGAACAATATTTATTATGATGCTGTTGCCCAGCAGCTTAATCGTTATTTTAGCAACCTAAAATCCGTTATCAATGAGGGGAGGCGTTAAGTATGGGTTTGTTCACCGCAATTGATGCGGCCGCATCCGGCATGACAGCGGAACGCCTCAGAATGGACGTTATTTCTAATAATATTGCCAACGCCAACACTACCCGTACACCGGAAGGCGGACCTTACCGGCGCCAGATGGTTATTTTCCAACCCCGGGCAGGGCAAAACTCTTTCGCTGATTTGTTGTCCGGCAAGGTGGAAAACGTTGGTGTAAGAGTAGTTGGTATTGTTAAGGATGAAGCACCTTTTCGCCAGGTATTTGATCCTAATCATCCCGATGCCAATGCCGCCGGTTATGTGGCCATGCCCAATGTGAATATCATTGCTGAGATGGTTGATATGATGACTGCGGCTAGGGCTTATGAGGCCAATGTAACCGCTATAAACGCAGCTAAGAGTATGGCTTTGAAAGCGTTGGAAATCGGACGATAGGGAGGAAAAAACTGATGCAGATTGCAAAATTGGGCCTTTCGCCTGTGGGAAGCCGCATTAATGCAGAAGGCGCTACTTCTTCACAGAACAGTCATAAAGATTTTGCACAATTTTTGACAGACGCACTGCGGGACGTAAACCGGCTACAGCAAGAAGCGCAGCAGGCTTCTTTGAATTTAGCGGCCGGCAAAGTGCAAGATATTTCCGAGGTTGTCATCGCTGCGGAAAAAGCTACGATTGCCTTACAACTTACCATGCAGGTGCGCAATAAGGTAGTTGACGCCTACCAGGAAGTTATGCGCATGCAAGTATAGTCGCAGAATGAATATTTGCCACTGAAAGGTTGGGGACTATGGCTGACTGGAAGGAGCAGTCCCTGCAGATCTGGCGGAGTCTGGGCAAGAAACAACGTTATTTAATTGCTGCTTCAGCTTTTTTCGTTTTTGCGGCAATTTTGTTGTGGAGCTACTGGTGGGGCGGGCGGATTGACTATGTTCCGTTGTATACTGGCCTTGATCTTAAAGATGCCGGTGAAGTGGTCGGGAAACTGAAGGAAATGAAGGTTCCGCACCAGATTGAAGCCAATGGATCTGCTATTCTCGTTCCCGCAAAGGATGTGCACCGTGTCAGACTGGAATTAGCTAGTCAGGGACTGCCGCGAGGATATAAGGGATTTGAAATTTTTGATCAAACCAAATTCGGCATTACCGATTTTCAACAGAAAGTTTACCTTTTACAAGCTTTACAGGGGGAGTTAACGCGCACGATCGAACAAATGGCCGAAGTGGAAAAGGCCCGAGTGCATATTGTGCTCGCGGAAGACAGTTTATACAAAAAGAATGAAAAACCGGCAACGGCTTCCGTTATGTTGAAGCTTCGGCCTGGCGTTCAGTTATCGCGCGAACAAGTCCGCGGCATTGTCAATCTTGTTGCTCATAGTATTCAAGGGCTTAAACCGGAAAATGTTACGGTGGTTGACAACTATGCCCGCGTACTTAATGACCAAGTGGATACACCTTTTACTGCTGGCACAATTCCGGTGACACAGCTTGAACTGACCAAAAAAATTCAGGAAGACTTGCAGAAAAATGTCCATACTCTTTTGGAGCAGGTTTTGGGTCCAGGCAAAGCGGCAGCACGAGTGAGTGTGGAACTCAATTTTGATCAGCGTACGATTGATCGTCAGATTTTTGAGCCTATTGTTGACGATAAGGGAATTATTCGGAGCATGCAAGAGATGTCTGAAACGTACCGTGGTTCTGCACCTGTGGCTGGGGGCGTACCTGGCACTACGGCTAACATTCCCGGTTATGTGACAGGCGCTAATAATCAGTCTAATTACGAGAAAAAGGAAGTAACCCGTAATTATGAGATTAATGAAACTAAGGAAAAGGTTGTTACGGCGCCTGGAGCGATAAAGCGGTTAACCGTGGCAGTACTAGTAGATGCCAGTATCGATCGGGCGAAGCAGGAAAGCATCGCTAAAACGGTCGCATCAGCTGTAGGATTGAACCCGTCGCGCGGCGATACAATTTCGGTGGAAAGTATTCCCTTCAGCACCGAACTGCAGGAAAGGCAGCGTCGGGAAGAACAGGCTTTTGAACAGCAACAGCGACAGGAGTTATGGTTAAAGATTGGAGCTGCGGCAATTGGTCTTATTGCACTTTTATATATCATGCGTTTGTTTGTGCGGCGTCAGCAGCAAAAAGAAGAATCCGAAGTTGTGACCATTGTTCCGCCGCAACCGCAGTCTGTGCCAATTAAGAGCAAGGAACTTACGCCGCAGGAAAAAGAACGGCTACAGCAACGGGAGACCGTCGAGAAACTGGCAAAATCCAAACCCGAAGAAGTAGCTCATTTAATCAGAACATGGTTGGCCGAAGAGTAGTTAAAGCGTGGGGTGGGTATATTGTATCAGTCTGGTGAACTTACAGGTAAACAGAAAGCTGCAATTTTACTGATTGCCCTTGGCCCCGATATTTCCGCCCAGGTGTTTAAACATCTGCGCGAAGACGAAATTGAAAAGCTCACCCTCGAAATCGCTAATCAGCGTAAAGTTCCGCAGGAATATAAGGACCGCGTGCTGGCTGAATTCCATCAGATATGTCTTGCCAAAGAATACATTTCCACTGGCGGATTAGATTACGCCAGGGAAATTTTAGAAAAAGCACTGGGCGCCGAAAAAGCCATGGCAATTATTAACCGTTTAACATCAAGTCTGCAAATTCGTCCTTTTGACTTTGCCCGTAAAACAGATCCAGGGCAACTGCTTAATTTTATTCAAAATGAACATCCGCAAACAATTGCCTTGATAATGGCCTATCTTCAACCTGATCAGGCAGCAGCCATCCTTTCGGCGCTGCCGCCGGACCGCCAAGTTGACGTGGCGCGGCGTATTGCGACTATGGATCGTACTTCGCCTGATGTTATCAGGGACGTAGAGCGCATCTTGGAACGAAAACTTTCTTCCCTTGTTACTCAGGATTTCACCGCCGCCGGAGGCGTGGATTCTATCGTGGAAGTCCTCAACCGCGTTGATCGGACTACGGAACGAACTATTATCGAGAATTTAGAAATCCACCATCCTGAACTGGCCGAGGAAATCAAAAAGCGGATGTTTGTCTTTGAGGACATTGTGCTGCTTGACGACCGCGCTCTGCAATTGGTGTTGCGTGAAATCGATTCTAAAGATTTGGCCCTGGCCCTCAAAGCTGCGTCTAGTGAAGTTGCGGAAAAAATCTATAAGAATATGTCAAAACGCGCTTCGGAAATGTTGCGTGAGGAAATTGAGTATATGGGACCGGTTCGTATCCGTGATGTAGAAGAGGCACAACAAAAGATTGTCAATGTGATCCGCCGTCTGGAGGAAGCAGGTGAAATCATCGTTTCCCGCGGCAAGGGGGACGAGATTATTGTCTAAGATCATCAAATATGTCCGTGTACAAGGTACGCCCGTAGTTATTGAACCCGTTTATACGACTGAACAAACGGAAATAACCAATGCCCCTGCAGTAAGGGCACATGACGAAATAATTGCTAATGCGGAAAAAGAAGCGGCCAGGTTGATAAGTGAGGCGAAGCAGAATGCTGCTGCTTTACTTAACGAGGCCCGGCAGCAGTATGAGAATTTAAAAAAAGAAGCCTTTGATCAGGGCTATCAAGAAGGGTACCGTCATGGCGTGCAGCAAGGAAGACAGGAGATCGAGGCCGAGATGCAAGGTGCATTGCGCCAGGCAGCCGACCAAGCCGGACAATTATTGGCTGCTGCAGAGCGGGAATATCGGCAAACATTGCTTGATGCGGAACGACATATCATTGATTTGGCATTGGCGGTGGCGCGAAAGATTTTAGCTCGCGAAATAGAGGAGAATCCAATGGTAGTTCTGCCGATTGTACGGGCTGCACTTGAGAAAGTACGTGACCAAGAGCAAATAACTATTCTGGTAAATCCCGAGGATTTTGGGGTAGTATTGGAAGCCAAACGTGATCTAGAGCTGGTGATTGGCCGCGAGAGAGCCTTGCAAATTGTTGCCGACAATACCGTAGGTCGAGGCGGTTGTTTGCTCGATACTCCCTTTGGAATGGTCGATGCCCGTATTGATACACAATTCGAAATGATAAAAAGAGTGCTAGAGGACCTATTGCCATGAAACTAGTCGGGTTTGAGCGATACCTTGGTGCGGTTAAGAGTGCGGAAACAATGCGACTAAATGGGAAAATTACCCAAATTATCGGGTTGGTAATTGAGTCCCGTGGACCCAGCGTTAACTTGGGCGAGTTGTGTTATATTCATCCGCGTAGCGGTGGAAAACCTATTCCGGCAGAGGTGGTTGGTTTTCGCCCCAACCATGTGCTGCTTATGCCAATTGGTGAGCTCGAAGGAATTGGGCCAGGGTGTAGCGTTATAGCGGCTAACCGGACGCTGAAAGTAGGAGTAGGACCTGACTTGCTTGGGCGAGTGCTAGATGGCCTTGGTAATCCTATTGACGGTAAAGGCCCGGTCGCTACCGCTGCCGAGTATCCGCTTCATGCATTACCGCCGCCACCGCTTAGCCGGCGGCGGATTACGGAACCACTTTCGGTAGGCGTGCGGGCCATTGACGGATTTTTAACTCTGGGGCGCGGGCAGCGAGTTGGTATTATGGCCGGCAGCGGTGTTGGCAAGAGTACTTTGCTGGGTATGATTGCCCGCAATACCGAAGCTGATATCAGCGTTATCGCTTTAATCGGCGAACGGGGACGGGAAGTCCGGGAGTTTATCGAACGTGATCTCGGTGAGGATGGCCTGAAACGTTCCGTTGTTGTCGTCGCAACTTCGGATCAACCTGCGCTCGTCAGAATTAAAGGTGCAATGACGGCTACGGCTATTGCCGAGTTTTTCCGTGACCAAGGAAAAGATGTAACACTGATGATGGACTCGGTTACCCGCTTTGCAATGGCCCAGCGCGAGGTAGGTTTGACAGTGGGCGAACCTCCTGCTACCCGTGGCTATACGCCGTCGGTTTTTGCAATGCTGCCAAAGCTTTTGGAGCGGTCGGGAACTGGGGATAAAGGGTCAATAACAGGTATTTACACCGTGCTGGCTGACGGCGATGATATGAATGAACCAATTGCTGACGCTGTTCGCAGCATTCTTGACGGTCATATTGTTCTGTCGCGCGATCTGGCTGCGCAAAATCATTATCCAGCTATTGATGTTTTAGCCAGCGTCAGCCGTGTCATGCTGGATATAGTCGATAAAGAGCATTGGCAGGCAGCGCAGAAACTTCGCTCTGTCTTGGCAACATACCACGAAGCTGAAGACCTGATCAATATTGGTGCGTATGCTGCCGGCAGCAATCCCCGGATTGACCAGGCAGTACGGCTGATTGACGGTGTGCGACGATTTCTTCGGCAGGATGTTCATGAAATGGTCGATCTTACCAATACGCTTGCTTGGCTACATGACTTGGCGCGGCAGACTTAAAGGGTGAATAAGAAATGCAGAAGTTTCGTTTTCGCCTGGCAACCATCCTAAAAATTCGTCATAAGGAAGAAGAACGCGCGCAAATGAAACTGGCGGAAGCGATGAAACATAGTTTTAATGAACAAGAAAAACTCCGCCGGTTGACAGATCAATTTGCCGAGAATATGAATATTATCCAATCAAGACAACTAGCTAAACCGACAATTGATCAGCTTAAGATTGCTTATAATTATCTCGATAAACTTAAGGAGGAAATCGCGCAACAAAAAACCAAAGTTAGCCTTGCCGAACACCGCTGTCGCCAGTGTCAGTTGGCTCTTGAGCAGGCTGTTCAAGCCCGCAAGGTAGTGGAAAAGCTATACGAAAAACGGCGGCGGGAGTACCTTGGCAAACTTTGCCGGGAAGAACAAAAACTATTGGACGAAATGGGCACTTTGTTAGTTGTCCGTAAACAATGAGGTTTGACATGGAAAGTATTAGCAGAGTTACCCAACGTATTGCGGCAATCCAACAGCGGTTTACTTCTCCTGCGCATTTTACCAAAGGCGATTTTGCGGCAACGTTCGCATCTGTCCGAACTCAATCGCTCAAACCGGCTGAAGGTGCTAAAACATCAAGTGAAATTGCCAACATGGTTCATGCGGCTGCTCGCCGCCACGGAGTGGATCCCCAATTGGCCTTAGCCATAGCGCAGGCCGAATCGGGCTTATCTCCGCTCGCTGTGTCTGACGCCGGGGCAGTTGGTGTGATGCAGCTTATGCCAGAGACGGCAAACCAGTTAGGGGTGCGGAACATTTACGATCCCTGGGATAACATTGATGGCGGCGTACGCTATTTAAAGAGCATGTTGAATATGTTCAATGGCGATGTTATTAAGGCGGTTGCTGCCTATAACGCCGGACCGGCGGCAGTTGCCCGGTATGATGGTATTCCACCTTACGCCGAAACTAAGGGGTATGTGGCGAGAGTAATGAGTTTCTATGGTCAGAGTATTTGAGTGAGGAGTAGAAGCGGTAATGGCAGGGAAAATCAAGGACAATGTTGCTGCTACTCCGCCGAAAACGGCTTGGGGCGGTTTCTTTAAATTATTGCTGGCACTGTTGCTAATGCTTATGTTGGCCGGAGGGGCTTTTTGGCTAGGTGTTTACTTGAACTTTATAGATCTGGATAAGCTGGCGGACGACTGGAAACTGTACGATAAGCCGGTAATCGGCCGTTTTTTCTCGAAACCGCAACCAGTGCTACCGCCTGCAGAGGACACGGAAGCAAGCGCAGCGTTGCCAGTTCAGTCAGCGCCTTTGACACCACCTGTTAAGGCGCCAATTGAGACTAACCCATCTGCGGCTACTGAAGAAGTGACGGAAAAAAGCGTGAAAGGGCGGCAAATGGAAGAGGCTAAACGCGCCAGCAAACTCGCTCGCCTTTATACTAATATGAAACCAGAAGAAGCAGCTAATATTCTTAATCAATTGGACGATAGCATTGTTCTCGCCATATTAAATAAAATGGAAGAAGACCAAGCAGCAAAGATTCTTGCAACGTTTGATGCCGGGCGGGCGGCCCGTCTTACCGAGGCAATGCTGAAAAAGAAACAAGATATGTAGTTTCTATAAACGCTATGAAAGGAGGTGAAATACAATGAATATGGTAATAGCTTTATTAAACATGAACACCGAAGCGCCAGTGGTAGGAATTCAGCCACGAGAAATTAAAACTGCAGCCGGTCAATTAGGAAAGTCGCTCAATTTCGCAGAAATATTTGGTCAAATAGTGAATGTTCAGCCAGTTTCTGCAGGCAGCGGGATGGAAAAACAGGAGCAAAAGGAAGGCGATTTAATGCCTCCTACGCCGGCAATGGTGCAAGGGACGTCGTCACTAGTAACGCCATGGGTATTTTTAACACCGCAGTCGGTGTTGGCGGAAGAACAACAGATTAACAGGACAATTGGATGTTCTTCTGCTATTGCCACCGGCTTGGGGGGTTCTGGGCTAGAACAGAAGGTACCTTTTAATATAAGGACGGCAAGCAGCCTATTTTTGCCGCTAATCAGTACAGATGCTCCGACTTCGTCGCAGGCAACGGCAGCAATCGAGGCAGTTGGCGTTCTTCCTTCGGCATATGTGCTACAAGCTGAAAAGGTAATGAACCAATACGCAGCACAGCCAACAGTTGCACAGCTAACAGTTGCCAGTACTATTGCCTTAAACAATGTGGCAGCTATGCTAGGTTGCGGAATAAGCCAGTATCCCCAACTTCAGACCGCAAGTGGGAAAACGACATCGCAGGTATGGCCTGATAACGGTAAGGGGAGTGGGAGACCTGGCGCGCCTATGCCGGTTTTGGGAGAAAATGTAATGTCTGGGTTGGATATAATGCCAGACGATTTTACGAAACCCATGCAAGTTGTTCAACCGCTATTTATTGCAAGCAGCGAGGCAGGGGAAACAGCTTGGCGAGAATTTACCGGCGAGCCGGCAGGGCAAAAACAGGAACGATTATTGCCGACAACAAAGCCGGAACATGTTGATAATTCTACCAGCTTTTTTACCGGCGTAATTGAACAGTTAAACCCTTCTTCCTTTGCTCACGTTACGACGCCAGTTAATCCAGCTTCGTCGACCCAAACCATTCATGATCCTTATAAAGTAGTGGAACAAGTAGTGGCCCAAGCGCGACTACGTTTGCGGGCAGACAACTCCGAAATGGTTATTCATTTGAAACCCGAACATCTTGGGGAGCTAACTTTGAAGGTTGCGGTAGAAAACGGTGGAACGGTTACAGCTAGTTTCCATAGTACCAATCCCGAAGTTCGCAGTATTATCGAGGCTTCGTTGCCTGAGCTAAAACAAGAATTAATCAATCAAGGGTTTAAAGTTGAATATGTGGGCGTATACGCCGGGCTTAATCACTCTTTTATGAGTGATCAACGCGACCAGCGTCAGCATATTTTTGCAAAAGCCGGTTTACGGAAAAATATGCATCAGCTTGCGGCGGTTGCCGCTATGGAAACTCACGAAGCATCTTATATTGCCCCTGCCGCTTCCGGCATTGACTATCGGGTATAGGAGGGAAAAACAGAGATGGCATCTGTTAGTAGTGTGACTGTGACCAGTAGTGCTACAGGAGAAAGCAGCTCGTCAGTTAAGAAAAACGACCAACTGGGCAAAGACGATTTTTTAAAGCTGCTGGTAGCGCAACTTAGGTATCAAGATCCTATGAAGCCCATGGAAGATAAGGAGTTTATCGCCCAAATGGCACAGTTTTCCAGCTTGGAGCAAATACAGAATCTCAACTCTACTATGGTTACTATGCAGGCTATGGGCTTGATAGGCAAGACAGTCCGGTGGCAGAATGAAAATGGCGCCGAACAGGCCGGAAATGTTCGCGCCGTAAAAATTAGCGACAGACAGCCGTATATAGTTGTGGGCGATACTACCGTTGAATTGAGTAAAATTCAAGTGGTAGAGGAGAGCACAAAAGGAGGTTCATGATGGCGGATAACCGCATTTATTACCCGCAGCGACCGATCGGGCTACCCAATTCGTCAGCGCCAACACCGGGAAAACAGTCGACGGCGCCTGTTCAGGGCGGTTCAAGTTTTGGCCAGGTGTTGGAGCAATATTTAACAGATATCAAATTTTCTCAACATGCTCTTCAACGGTTGCAGAGCCGCAATATCCAGCTAAACCAGACCGAGTTGGTAAAATTAAATAGTGCGGTGGAAAAAGCGGCGCGGAAAGGGGCTAAAGAGTCGCTCATATTAATGGATAACCTTGCTTTGGTTGTAAGTATCAGGAATAAAACGGTTATTACCGCAATTGATGGCGCAAGTATAAAAGAAAACGTTTTTACCAATATTGACAGCGCCGTCATTGTATAGGGCTGGACCTCCATGAGGAAGCCCTCAGGCTGGCGAATGACTGAGACAGCCGTTAATAATTATTGCTCTAAAAATTTATTGTGGGAGGTCATAACACAATGATGCGTTCATTATTTGCCGGCGTTTCCGGTTTAAGAAATCACCAGACAAGGATGGATGTTATCGGTAACAATATTGCCAATGTCAACACCATTGGTTTTAAGGCTAGCCGCGTAAACTTTCAGGATATTTTAAGCCAGACCATGCAAGGAGCTTCGTCGGGAATAGGCAACCAAGGTGGTACTAACCCCATCCAAATTGGCTTAGGGGTGAGTATTGCCAGCATTGATACCATTTTTACCGACGGCAGCTTCCAGCCGACGGGCAAGCAGACTGACCTATCGATTCAAGGGAAAGGCTTTTTTGTTTTATCTCCTGATGGCGGCAAGACGGAAGTATTTACCCGGGCAGGTAATTTTGACTTCGACAGATTAGGTAATTTTATCGTGCCGGGAACAGGTTATAAGGTTGTCGGCTGGAAAGCTGACAGCAACGGTAATATCGATACCGATCCGTCCAAACGGACGACCATCGATATACCGGTCGGAACCCAAATGCCGGCTCAGGCAACGAAGGCAATCACTTTTGCCAATAATTTGAGTGCGGACGCGGCAAACGGTACAACCGTGAAGGTCAGTTATGATATTTATGACAATCTAGGCAAACGCTATACGTTGCCAGTTGTGTTTACAAAAACTGGTGATACCACTTGGGATTATACTATTTCTAACACCAGTGAATATACTGTTGCAACCTTACCGGCTACTAGCGTTACAGGCAGGCTTACTTTTGATGCTGCTACTGGTAAACTGTCATCAACAACGCCTCCTACCGTTACTACCATCGATATTAGTTATACGACCCCGGCTCAAAAAGTGAGCGGTATCCAATTAAAGTTTGACCAGGTTACCCAATATGGCGGCGATACTACGCTACAAATTGTTGACCAAGACGGGTATCCTCCCGGTAGTCTCGAAGGTGTTACCATTGACCCCAATGGGGTAATCGTTGGCCGTTTTAGTAATGGCAAAACAAGAAATCTGGCGCAGGTTGCTCTGGCGACGTTCAATAACCCAGCCGGTTTAACCAAAATAGGCGATAGCCTGTACGCCGTTTCCAGCAACTCCGGAACGCCAGAGATCGGCGTGACAGGCAGCGGCGGCCGCGGCAAGCTTAACCCTGGTACTCTGGAAATGTCCAATGTTGATTTAGCTCAAGAATTTAGCAATATGATCATCACTCAGCGCGGTTTTCAGGCCAATTCGAAGATTATTTCCGTTACGGACGAAATGCTGCAAGAGCTGGCAAATCTCAAGCGCTAACATAATAAGGGGGGGTTTTTCCCCCCCCTAAGTTAGAACAACGGGGGCGGCAAATATGATTAAATTGACCAGGTTTAAGAGCGGCAATCATGAATTCGTGCTTAATGCGGATTTAATTGAAACCGTGGAAGAAACGCCGGATACGGTGATTACGCTCACTACCGGTAAAAAGCTCATTGTGGAAGAGTCGATGAATGAAGTGGTGCGCAGGGTAATGGAGTACCGTCGGGCTATTAACCGGAATTTCCGTTAACGAGGTGCAGGTATGGACTTAATGACAATTCTTGGCCTGGCATTGGGCTTGACGGCACTGCTCCTGTCCGTCGTTCTGGAGGGCGGCCATATTACCAGTCTGTTTAGTTTACCGGCATTTGTGCTGGTGTTTGGCGGTACTATCGGCGCAACGGCCGTCTGTTTTACCCTGGAGGAGTTAAAAAGTGTTCCCGCTTTGCTGCGCATCGCGTTTAAAGAAGAAAAATATGATACCGGGCAACTAATTGCTACGCTGGTAGGCTTTGCCGAAAAGGCGCGACGGGAAGGTCTGCTGGCGTTGGAAGAAGATTTGGCCGGTATTGAGGATAATTTTTTACAGAAAGGCATGCAACTAGTTATTGACGGTACAGATGCAGAATTGGTTCGCAGCATTATGGAAACTGAACTGACGTTTATCCAAGAACGTCATCATAAGGCAGCCAGTATATTTGAAACAGCGGGAGGTTATGCGCCTACTATGGGCATAATCGGGACGGTTATGGGGCTTGTTCATGTGCTGGGAAATCTTACCGATACGGAGTCGCTAGGACCGGCGATTGCCACTGCCTTCATTGCAACCCTATACGGGGTTGCCAGCGCCAATATTTTTTTCTTGCCGATCGGCGCTAAACTAAAAAACCGCAGCTCGCGCCAAGTTCTGTTTCATGAAGTGACACTGGAAGGTATACTGTCAGTACAGGCGGGTGACAATCCGCGAATTGTGGCGGAAAAACTGGCAGCCTTTTTAGCGCCCAAACAGCGGGAAATAATGAAACGGGATAAAAGCGAAGCGTAGTAGGAGAGTGTTTTGTCATGGCAGATAATGGAAGAAAAATTCCGCTGTTTATGATCATTGCCCTGATTGTTGTGGGGTTAGTATTAGCCGGTGGTGTTTCGTATTATATTGCAACTAAAGTAATAGCCAGCCAAACAACGGAAAAAAAACAAGCCCGTGAACCGGGTACATTTATTAAACTTGGCGACCCCAAAGAAGGCTTGATTTTAAACATAGGCGGCGTAAATAGCGGCCGGTACCTAAAAATTGGTATCATCCTTGAAGTCAAACCGGACAAGAAAGCGCCTCCGAAAGAAGGAAAAAACCCGTCGCCTGATGAAATAAAAATGCTGGATACTGTTATTTTTGTTTTACGTTCGCAAAAAGTGGAAGATTTTGAACCTGCTAAACAGGAAGCGCTGAAGGAACTGATCAAAAATGAGGTTAACAAAGCGCTGGGTGAGGAACGAGTACTAGACGTATATATTACTAACTTTGTTCTCCAGTAATTCGGCAGGTTTTTCATAAGGAAAGGGTGCGAAGGGAGGGGGAAAAAATGGCCGGGTCTGACGTTTTGTCCCAAGCGGAGATTGATGAACTTTTATCAGCGCTATCTACTGGGATAGTGTCCGCCGAAGAGATCAAAAGTGAACAAAAAGAGCGCAAGATAAAAGTATATGACTTTAAACGTCCCGATAAATTTTCTAAGGATCAGATCCGTACTCTTTATATGCTTCATGAAAACTTTGCCCGGCTTATCAATACTTATCTCTCCGCTCATCTTCGGACGCTTGTTCATATAAATGTTGCTTCGGTTGACCAGTTAACATATGAGGAGTTTATCAGATCGTTACCCAATCCGAGTGTTATTAGCATTTTTCAAATGCCACCGCTTAAGGGCAATGTTATTTTGGAATTAAATCCTAATATTGTGTTTGCTGTTATTGATCGGCTTTTTGGCGGCACTGGTGTTGCGCCAGTTAAACCGCGGCCGCTGACAGATATTGAGGAAGCTATTATCCGCCGGGTTCTGGCCAAAATGCTGGAAGGTTTTCAGGAAGCGTGGAAACAGGTGGTAGCCGTCGAGCCACGTATTGGAGCGATCGAGACTAATCCACAATTTGCCCAAATTGTACCGCCCAGTGATATGGTTGTTATCATTACCTTGCAGGCTAAAATTGGTCAGGCCGAAGGACTTATCAATGTTTGTATTCCATATTTGGTTCTTGAACCAATCATGTCAAAATTGACGACGACCTTCTGGGTAGCTTTGGGGACGACCAAGCAAGTTACTCAAGAAAATATAACGACTCTGCAGAGGAAGCTGCAGCGCACGTCTGTCCCGGTTATTGTTGAATTAGGACGAGCTACAGTAACGGTGCAGGACCTTTTAGACCTTGCCGTTGGTGATGTGCTGCAGCTCGAAAGCCGGTTCGACGGCGAGCTTAGTGTTATCATTGGGCAACGCGAAAAATTCAAGTGTAAGCCTGGCCTTGTTGGCGGAAAGGTTGCCGTGCAAATTACCGAAGTTATGTTGAAAGGAGATGAAAATGATGAGTGACGGTTTTCTGTCCCAAGAAGAAATTGACGCTCTGCTACGCGGCGAGCAACTTGCATCTCCTGTCGTGCCTGAACTTGACGATATGGCAAAGGACGCTCTTGGAGAAATCGGTAACATTTGCATGGGCAGCGCGGCTACAACCTTGTCTATTTTGCTTGGAAGGCGTGTTTCGATTACGACCCCGCAGGTTTCTGTTACGACTTTAAACGAGATCAAGCGGCAGTATCCGCTGCCATACCTGGTAATTGAGGTTTATTATTCCCATGGGATTTTAGGTACTAACTTGTTAGCTATCCGACAACAAGATGCGTTAATTATTGCCGATCTTATGATGGGTGGCGATGGCTCAAACCCACCTACCGAGCTGAACGATTTATATATGAGCGCCGTTTCCGAAGCAATGAATCAAATGATGGGCTCTACCGCTACATCTATGTCCACCGTCTTTAAAAAGAAAGTTGATATCTCGCCGCCGCAAGTAAATGTTTTCGACTTTGGCGTAGATGGGAATATTAGCGCAATGGCGGCTGGTGATGAACCAATCGTAAGCGTGTCTTTTCGGATGGAAGTAGAAGATTTGATCGACAGCGAAATTATGCAAATTATTCCGATTAATGTTGCCAAGGAAATGGTAGAAAGTCTGATGGCTGCCATCCAGCCTACACCAAAAACCACGACGTCGGCAGCGCCCAATGCTGCAACCTCTACGCCTCAACCGGTAATGGCGCCGGCAAGGGAAACTAATTTTGCCCAGGCGCAACAAGCGGCAGCTCTGCCCAAAACGCATCAACCGCTTACTAATGTTACCGTCCAACCAGTGCAGTTTGCTCCCTTGAAACCGACTACCCCTACTACTAGCGATACAAATATTAATCTTATTATGGATGTACCTTTGCAGGTTACCGTTGAACTCGGACGCACGCGCAAACTTATCCGGGAAATTTTAGAGCTGGGTCCCGGTTCCGTGGTGGAACTTGATAAACTCGCTGGAGAACCGGTTGACATTTTGGTAAACGGTAAGCTTATTGCCAAGGGAGAAGTAGTAGTAATTGATGAGAATTTTGGCGTACGGATTACGGAAATTGTCAGTCCGCTTGAACGGGCGAACAATTTACAGTAGCCGACAAATATATTATTTATGAGATAGGAGAGGGTTATTGATGGCTGCCAAAATTTTAATTGTTGATGATGCTGCTTTTATGCGAATGATGATTAAAGACATCTTAACCAAAAACGGTTACGAAGTAGTCGGCGAAGCAGAGAACGGTCTTAAAGCCATTGAGAAATATCAGGAACTGCGTCCAGATCTTACCACTATGGACATAACCATGCCTGAGATGGACGGCATTACTGCTGTTAAACAAATCAAAAAGATTGACCCTGCTGCTAAGATTATTATGTGCAGTGCCATGGGACAACAAGCCATGGTCATTGAAGCCATTCAATCGGGTGCCCGAGATTTTATTGTTAAACCTTTTCAACCTGACCGGGTACTGGAAGCTGTGCGCAAAGCAGTTGGTTGATATATGTTTAGGCTAAAAAAAATTAGTGGAGTTATTATTATCCTAATCCTGGTTGTTTTGTTCGTTGGCGGTCAAGCATGGGCCCAGGAACCCGGTGGGGAGTTTCTTAAATACAAAGATCCTGAGCCGCCGTCCACGTCCGTTCTTTCGACTTTGGCCTATATATTCTCACTAATTGTTGTTTTTTTAGTGGTAATTGTTTTGGCGTATTTGGCTTCGCGAGTTTTGGGGCAAAAAATCGGCGGTTTTACGGCAGCAGGGAATCAAAAAATTCTTACTACATTATTGCTTGGGCCAGGCAAGGCGGTCTATGTAGTAGACATTGCCGGAAAAGTCCTGGTGCTGGGAGTAACCGATCATTCCGTTAACTTGCTTCAAGAAATTACTTCCGCCGAAGAAATTGATAAACTTCGCTCGCTTGGCAGCGCTGCTGGCTCGGATGGATTTAAGCTAGTGCTGCAGCGGCAAATGGCAACACTACAACAGATGTCGGATAAATTTCCCTTGGTTTTTGGTAATGACCGGCTAAGCTCGCCCAACGAAAAAGCAAGCGAGAACAGGAAGAGGTAATCAAGTGGTAAAAAAAGGAACAACCATGCTTTTCGCGGTGATGGCGGCGTGGCTGTCGGTAATTGCGACGGCACAGGCAGCACCACTTGTTCCGGTACCCAATTTGAATATTGGCGTAACTTCCGCCGAAAATCCCAAGGATGTTGCCCTTAGTCTGCAGGTTCTGTTTACTCTGACAGTTCTGTCGTTGGCACCATCCATTTTAATTATGATGACATCTTTCACCAGGATTATCATTGTGCTGTCTTTTTTGCGGAGCGCTCTCGCCACTCAACAGACACCGCCCAATCAGGTTTTAATTGGTTTGGCATTATTTTTGACTTTTTATACAATGTCTCCTTACTGGGATCAAATCAACCAGAACGCCCTTCAACCATATCTGGCGGGGACAATTTCCCAAGATACGGCTATGAGCGAAGCAATGAAGCCGTTGCGCCAATTTATGTTAAAACAGACACGGGAAAACGATTTGGCGTTATTCGTTAATCTTTCCGAAGGGCCGCGGCCTAATTCGCCGGAAGACATTACAACTTCTACCCTCATTCCTGCGTTTATTATCAGCGAATTGAAAACAGCTTTTCAAATTGGATTTTTAATTTATATCCCGTTTATCGTTATTGACATGGTAGTTGCCAGCACACTGATGTCCATGGGGATGATGATGGTGCCGCCTGTTATGATTTCACTGCCGTTTAAACTTTTGCTGTTTATACTGGTAGACGGGTGGCATTTAATTATTCGCTCCTTAATTACGAGCTTCAATTAGGAGGAAGGGGCTAATGTCTGGTGACTTGGCTATCCAGATCGGGCGTGACGCCTTAATGATGGTAATGCTGGTATCGGCTCCCATGCTGGGATTAGGCCTTTTGGTTGGTATTATTATTAGTATATTTCAGGCTACAACTCAAATTCAGGAACAGACACTCAGTTTTGTTCCCAAGATAATTGCTGTATTTGTAGCCATTCTTCTATTTGGTCCTTGGATGTTAAGCTTAATGGTTGATTATACGCGACAAATTTTTATAAGCTTGCCGAACTTAATTCGGTAGCAAGGTGGGCTGTAGTTGGACGTTATTACAATAATGCAATCACAACTAGGTTTTTTTTTATTAATTTTTACCAGGGTGACCGGTATTTTGACAACTGCCCCCATTTTGGGCAGTCGTAATATTCCCGTTTATACTAAAGCCGGTTTTGCCCTTATTCTTAGTTATATTTTGACCCCAATTGTTGTGCAGCGCAGCCATATTATTGTCCCTGACCAATTTGGGGCTTATGTCTTTCTGGTTATAGGTGAATTACTTATTGGGCTTATTCTCGGTTATATCAGTTCAATGATCTTTTATGCGGTCCAAATGGCAGGCCAATTACTGGATATGCAAATCGGTTTTGGCATAGTAAATATCATTGATCCGCAATCAGGCCAACAGTTGCCGCTGATTGGCAACTTTAAATATATTTTTTCCCTTCTGGTCTTTTTTGCCACAAATGGGCATCATATCCTGCTTTCTGCGTTATTTACCAGCTTTAAAACAGTTCCCGTCGGTGCGGCGGTTTTTCGCCCACAATTGGCTGATTTGGTCATTGATATCACTTTTAGTGTTTTAATTATTGCGTTAAAAATTAGCTTACCTATACTGGTAGCTATATTTTTAACCGATATAGCTATGGGTATTTTAGCCCGGATTATGCCACAAATGAATATTTTTATCGTAGGCATACCTGGCAAAATTATTGTTGGTATTTTTATGCTTGCTTTGACTTTGCCTTTTTATATTACGTTACTGGAGGTAGGGTTTAGTGCAATGTATAAGGACATTTACCGCCTCCTACTCACTTTTTCCTAACGGCACGGATTTTATATTCAATTTACAGCGGTTTAACCAAGAAAAAACTGAAGAAGCAACGCCGAAGCGCCGGGAGGAAGCCCGTAAAAAGGGGCAAGTGGCTAAAAGCGTTGAGCTTGGTTCAGCCCTGTGCCTATTGGCTGCTTTTTTCACCATTAAGCTGACTGGTACCTATATTTACGAACAGTTAGCCAGTTACATGCAATTTCTTTTTTCGCGCTTTACGAAAGAGGATATGACTATCGCGTCGTCTTATCGTTTTTTCCTCGATTTGGCGCTTATCTTTCTTAAAATAGTTTTACCAATAATGCTAGTAATTCTCGCCGTATCTTTATTAGTTAATTTTATGCAAGTCGGTTTTACATTTTCAGTCGAGCCGCTAAAACCACAGCTTAGCCGGATAAACCCATTGGCAGGAATGCAGCGGCTTTTTTCCAAGCGATCGCTAGTTGAACTTGTTAAATCTTTATTCAAAGTGGCCATTATTAGTTATTTTATTTATCAGTTTATTATTGAAGAGACGCTGAATATCGCGCTCTTATCGCGACTTGCTCTACGCGATTCTCTTGCGGTAATTGCTGCATTAACGTTTGACTTGGCTTTTCGAATAGGCGTCGTTATTCTTGTTTTGGCCATTTTAGATTACTATTATCAGTGGTGGGAACATAATCAAAATCTGAAAATGACTAAGCAGGAAGTGAAGGAAGAATTTAAGCAAACAGAAGGTAATCCTCAGATTAAGAGCAAGATCAAAGAACGACAGCGTGCCTTGGCTATGCGGCGAATGATGCAGGAGGTTCCTAAGGCCGATGTAGTGGTAACCAACCCAACCCACTTTGCCATTGCTTTGCTTTATGAAAAAACTATGACTGCACCGATGGTAATAGCCAAGGGGCAAGATTTTATGGCCGAGAGAATTAAACTTGTCGCTAAGGAAAATGGCGTAGCCATCGTAGAAAATAAGGCGTTAGCGCGCGCGTTGTATGATACTGTTGAAATCGGTGAAACTGTGCCACCCGAACTATATAAAGCAGTTGCTGAAGTGCTTGCCTATGTTTATCGTCTGAAAAAACGCCTGTCCTAAGTTAGGAGGAGCGGAAGAGGTTGATTACACAGAACCCCTTGACTAATTTCCTTAAATATAGTGATATACTGGTAGCTGTTGGCATTGTAACAATTGTCGTAATGATGATTATTCCTTTACCTGCCTTTTTATTAGATATACTGTTGGCCTTTAACATCACTTTCGCCTTGATCATTGTCATGGTAGCTGTTTATAATGTCGAGGCTTTGCAGTTTTCCGTCTTTCCATCATTATTATTGATTACAACCTTATTCCGTTTGGCCCTCAATGTTTCTTCAACCAGATTGATTTTGCTTGACGGTTATGCTGGTGAAGTAATAACGGCGTTTGGCAATTTTGTAGTAGGCGGCAATCCAGTCGTTGGTTTCATTGTTTTCGTCATTTTAATTATCATTCAATTTATTGTTATTACTAAAGGGGCGGAACGAGTAGCAGAAGTAGCTGCCCGTTTTACCTTGGATGCTATGCCGGGCAAGCAAATGAGTATTGACGCCGACCTTAATGCCGGACTTATCACTGATGCCGAAGCTAGGCAACGCCGAAAGAATATTCAGCGGGAAGCCGATTTTTATGGTGCGATGGATGGCGCTAGCAAATTCGTAAAGGGCGATGCTATTGCCGCTATTATCATTATTATCATTAATATTGTGGGCGGTTTTGTAATTGGTATGGTGCAACGCAATTTAAACGCTGTACAGGCGCTGGAAACGTATACGTTGCTTACAGTAGGCGAAGGCTTAGTCAACCAAATCCCAGCACTGTTAATTTCTACCGCGACAGGTATTGTTGTTACCCGGGCTGCCTCGGAAGCAAATCTTGGCCAGGACATTGCCAGCCAGATTTTGACCAATCCGCGGGTTTTTTTCCTGGCGAGTTGTGTCTTGGCTTTATTAGGGATTGTTCCTGGATTGCCTGGTGTGCCTTTCTTTCTGCTCAGTGTTTTTGCTGCAGGAATTGCTTATGCTTTACATAAAACGGAAAAAACGGCAGCACAGCTTGAAGTGTCACGGCAAGAACAAAAGGAGATGGAGGAAGTCCGTAAGCCGGAGAACATTGTTTCTTTGCTTCAGGTTGATCCCATGGAATTAGAGATTGGCTATAGCCTGATTCCGATAGTTGACGTCAGTCAGGGTGGTGACCTGCTTGATCGTGTCGTGATGATACGCCGCCAATGCGCTCTGGAGTTAGGACTTATTGTGCCGACGATTCGCATTCGCGACAATATTCAGTTAAAACCCAATGCCTATGTCATAAAATTGAGAGGGATTGAAATAGCCAAGGGCGAATTGTTACTTGATCACTATTTGGCTATGAATCCTGGTACGGTATATGAAGAGGTGCCTGGGCTCGAAACAGTGGAACCGGCTTTCGGGCTCCCAGCCTTATGGATTCAGGAAGCGGTGCGGGAACGGGCTGAACTTGCCGGCTATACCGTTGTTGATCCCATATCGGTTTTGGCCACGCATCTTACCGAAGTAATTAAAACTCATGCTGCCGAAATTCTTGGTCGCCAGGAAGTACAGACCCTAATTGATGCTGTAAAACAAACTAATCCGGTACTAGTAGAAGAGATTGTACCTAATTTACTGTCCTTGGGCGAAATTCAGAAAGTGCTGGCTAATTTATTGCGAGAGCGTCTGTCCATCCGTGATATGGTTACCATTTTGGAAACCCTGGCCAATTACGCGCCGCTAACCAAGGATACAGAAATTCTTACCGAGTATGTGCGACACGCTTTGGCAAGGCAAATAACCCGTCAGTACACTCACAACAATACATTGACTTGCCTTACCGTTGATCCGCAACTTGAAAACATGATTACGGGTGCGGTGCAGCGGACAGAGCAGGGTACTTATGTAGCCCTTGAACCGCATATTGTACAGGCGGTAATTAACAGCTTGACTAATGAACTGCCTAAACTTACCGGACTTGGTTTCCTTCCCATTGTTCTGACTAGTCCTTCTGCCAGACTTTATTTTCGAAAACTGACGGAACGTGTGGCGCCCAATCTTATCGTGTTATCATATGCTGAATTAGAGCCAAAGATTGAGGTGCAAGCACTTGGGGTGGTGAAGGTATAATTGAGAGTTAAACTTTACACAGCTAGCACGATAAATGACGCCATGGCACAGGTTAAAAGCGAGCTGGGACGCGACGCCGTTATTTTGCACACGCGTAAATTTCGTAAGGGCGGTTTCTTTGGCTTTTTTGGCAAAGAGATGGTTGAAGTAATGGCCGCAGTAGATACGCCGCCTGTAGGGGCCACCGCTCTAACCAAAGCCGTTCCTGTGCGGCCTTCAGGCGAGGATGAGGCTAAGACCGTTTCACTGCAACTTGAGTTGGCAAATATGCGCAGGTTGTTGGAACAGCTTGTTAGTAAGATGCCGCAGCAGGAGCAACGGCTTTCCCCTTTGTACCAGCTCCTTGTAAAAAACGATGTCGAACCAGATATAGCCCGCAATCTTGTTCAAGGGCTGCCTGACGATAATTCTATTATTGGTGCTTCGCAACCAATTGTGCGTCAGCTTTTATTTGACCGCCTATGCAATTATTTTCAAAAGATTGAGGGCATTACCATCCCGCAAAACGGAACAAAAGTAGTAGCTCTTATTGGTCCGACCGGAGTAGGCAAGACGACGACAATAGCCAAACTGGCTGCTAATTTTGCACTACGTGACGGTTATAAAGTTGCCTTGATTACCGCCGATACCTACCGGATTGCTGCTGTGGAACAGTTAAAGACTTATGCCGATATCATCGGTATTCCCATAGAGATTGTTTATACTCCCGACGAGATGAAAGCCGCTTTATACCGTCACCGGGACAAACATTTGGTATTGATTGATACAGCCGGACGCAGTCCCAACAACCAGTATCAGTTGGCGGAACTTCAGGCTCTCCTTTCCGTAGATCCCTATATTGATACGCATCTAGTTCTGAGTACCACCACGAAATATAAGGATGCGCTGGAACTAGTGAAGAAGTTTAGTGTATGTTCGCCGCAAAAATTTCTTTTTACTAAAATTGACGAGGCTAGTAATCTGGGTACGGTTCTCAATTTGCTTTATCAGTTTCCAACAAAACTGTCTTATGTGACTAATGGCCAAAACGTACCAGATGATATCGAGCTCGCTAACCCTAGTAAATTAGTAAATTTGATTTTGAGGGATTAGTATGTACGACCAAGCCGAAAAGTTGCGACAAATGGTGCAAAGCGCCCATAGTTCAACAAAAAGGTCGATTTTAAAGCAGCTTGACCGGCCAGCGCGGGTTATTACTGTTACCAGTGGTAAAGGCGGGGTTGGGAAGACTAATTTTACGGTAAACTTAGCGCTGGCGTTTGCAGATCTTGGGCAAAAGGTCGTCATAATCGATGCTGATCTTGGCATGGCCAACGTTGATGTTGTATTGGGTAGCTCATCCCCTTACAATATATTGCATTTGCTCAACGAGGGACTTAATATCCATGACATTGTTGCTGAAGGACCACGGGGCATTAAATTTTTGTCCGGCGGCTCAGGGCTTTATCAGCTTGCTAATTTAAGCGGCGATCAACTTAGCCGTATTGTCAGTCAAATTACTTTATTTGACAGTTGGGCGGACATGATCTTAATTGATACGGGCGCCGGCTTAAGTCGTAACGTTCTCAATTTTGTTATGGCCGCGGACGAAGTAATTATTATCACTACGCCCGAGCCGACAGCGATTACCGACGCCTATGCCATGATGAAAGCTTATGCTAGCCACCAAGGGACGGCGCCGCTTAAATTGGTTATAAATCGCGTCGCCAATAGGCAAGAAGGAGACATGGTTATTGATAAACTTGCTAAGGTGACGCAACGTTTTCTCGGAGTTTCTATTACCAGTCTAGGCTTGGTCTATGAAGACCGCAATATGATTAACGCGGTCAAATTGCAAAAACCGCTTATGCTTTCTTATCCTGACAGCATATCGGCCCGGTGTATTGAACATATTGCTCAGCGGCTCCTTTATGGGGAAAATATTCCTCGGCCGCGGGGCATCAAAGCTTTCTTCAATAAGTTTTTAGAGTTGATGTGGTAACAGTATCCGGTAAGGGAGGTAATCTTTATACAGCACAGTATTTTGAAGATTAACCAACGTTTGGAAATTATGCTCACTAATGGCGACCAAGCCGAGCACTATTCCAGCCGGATTGAGGAAATGACGGATGAACATTT
This sequence comes from Thermosinus carboxydivorans Nor1, assembly GCF_000169155.1. NCBI lineage: Bacteria > Bacillati > Bacillota > Negativicutes > Selenomonadales > Sporomusaceae > Thermosinus > Thermosinus carboxydivorans. The sequence goes on along the minus strand of NZ_AAWL01000002.1, from coordinate 181,728 downwards.
GCTCATTGCCATGCCCATGAGCAAGGGCTACCCGGTCTTTTTGCCCCTTGACGAAAATATTAACATTAGAATTGTTGATAACGGCACAGCTTACCAATTTACTTGCACCCTGGTTAGTAAACGATTGCATCCTTTGCCGGTGTGGGTTGTGACCCGACCCCGCGAAATAATAAAAGTTCAACAGCGCTCTTTTGTGCGGGTACGCACGTCGTTACCGGTGGAAATCAGTATATTCGACGATGAAACCGCGCAGTTCTCAAATCCGTTCCAAGCGCGCAGCCGTGATCTTAGCGGCGGCGGAATCCAGCTCGTAAGTAAAGAAGCTTTAGATTTAGCAATGAAGGTACAGCTTGCTTTTGAACTTCCGGAAGCCGGCCCAATTGTTGTTAACGGGGAAGTTGTGCGTATTGAAAAGCCACATCACGACCGCGACATTTTTTGGATTGGCATAAAATTCTTGGATTTAGCGGAACGGGAACGCAGCAAAATAATCCGCTACATATTTAAAAAACAGCTCGAAGAGCGCCGTAAAGGACTATAACGCTTGAACTGGTGGGATATTTCGTGATCAAAGTTTTAATTGTAGACGATTCAGCCTTTATGCGTAAATTATTATCCGATCTTTTTGCTGGCGAAAGAGACTTTACGGTTATAGATACGGCCCGTAATGGTAAAGACGCTGTCGATAAGGTAAAAAAACTACGGCCTGATGTTATTACACTTGACGTCGAAATGCCAGTAATGGACGGACTTAAGGCTTTAGAAGCCATTATGCGCGAGACGCCTACCCCTGTTGTCATGGTCAGCAGCCTGACGCGGGCAGGGGCAGAAGCTACCCTGCGTGCACTGGAACTCGGGGCCGTTGATTTCATTGCTAAAACAGCCGGACCGATTGCCAGTATCGACGCGATTAAACAGGAACTATTAGCAAAGTGCCGGGCGGCGGCCCGGGCTAATTTTAACCAATTATTGCTCAAGCAGGTGCACCCTGCGGCTGCTACTCCCATCCAACCTCTCGCAGTAACGCTACCGCCTGCGGCGGGGAAAGAAAAAGTGGTTGCCATTGGCGCTTCAACGGGCGGACCGCGCGCTTTACAAGAAATTGTTACGAAACTACCGGCTAATTTTCCCTGTGGCGTCGTTATCGTTCAGCATATGCCTCCCGGATTTACCCGGTCGCTTGCGGAACGGCTTAACTCTATGTCGTCGATCAGAGTGAAAGAGGCGGAACATAACGACGTTATTCAGCCAGGGACGGCGTTTATTGCTCCAGGCGATTATCACATGACGCTGGAACGTGAAGGCGGCCGGACACTTGTTAAATTAAACCAGACTCCGCCTCTTTCCGGCCATCGTCCTTCGGTCGACCCTTTGTTCGAAACAGTAGCCCGGATATACAAGGCTCAAGCCGTCGGTGTTCTCCTAACCGGGATGGGACACGACGGGGCAAAAGGGATGCAAGCTATTAAAAACAGCAATGGATACACAATTGCCGAAGACCAATCTACGGCTGTGGTCTTCGGCATGCCAAAATCGGCGATCGAGCTTGGCGTAGTCGATAAGGTACTGCCGCTCCACGCCATTGCCGCAGAAGTTATCAAAGCGGTGACCAAATAAAACGGAGGTGCGGACTGTGGACATTAGCCAGTATCTGGGCATATTCTTAGAAGAAACGCGCGAACATTTGCAAACTCTGAACCGGTGTCTTCTTGAACTTGAGCATGACCCTGGTAATTTAGCCGTTCTTGATGAAATATTTCGCAGCGCCCATACCATCAAGGGCATGTCTGCGACCATGGGTTTTACAGCTATTGCCGAGTTAACCCATGAAATGGAAAATATTCTGGATTTGCTGCGCAAATCTGTACTAAAGGCAAATAGTGAGATTATTGATGCCTTGTTCAAGTGTGTGGACACTCTAGAACAGTCAGTAGAGCAAGTGGCGGCGAACGGTGAAACTAGTCTGGATATTAAGCCGTTGGTTACAACACTTACCGCACTCGCCAAGGGAGAAATGTTTACCGACAGTAAAGCGCCATCTTCGGTCGCCGCAAGACCCGTGTCGGCAATTGATTTAAATGATACAGAGGTCAAAATAATTCAAGCTGCAAATAGCCAAGGGCTGCGCGCTTATGAGGTGCAAGTCCGGCTGCGAGAAGGATGCCTGCTGAAGTCAGCCCGCGCCTATATGGTTATGAGCACCCTTGATACATTGGGCGATGTAATAAAAAGTATTCCTCCGGCCGAGGAACTGGAAAAAGAAAATTTCGATTTGAGCTTCCAGACGGTAGTAATTACTGATGCCGAACCTGATAAAATAAAACAAGCTTTGCTTTCCATTGCCGAAATCGAGAGTGTCAATGTTATCCTTTGCGAAGCGACGCCTAGACTAGAGAAGGCCGCGGCGGTTGCTGGACAGAGTGATGCCGAGTCTCGGCGGATAGGCGGCAAACACGATGAAGAAACGGAAAAAACTGTAAATCCTGGGCTTAATACTACTGCCGATAAGAAAGTCAAAGGTGGGCAGTCCGTTCGGGTTGATATTGAAAAGCTTGATACCCTTTTAAATTTAGTAGGCGAACTTGTTATAAACAAAACCCGCTTGGAACAAATCGGCATTACCCATCGTCTACCAGATCTGGTTGAAACAATTGAGCAGATGGATCGTGTTACTACCGACCTCCAAGCGGTTGTCATGAAGGTAAGAATGGTACCCGTCGGACAGGTCTTTAATCGGTTTCCGCGCATGATCCGCGATTTATCGCGGGAACTAAATAAAGAAGTAAACTTAATTATTCAAGGCGAAGAAACTGAATTGGATCGCACCGTGATTGATGAGATTGGCGATCCGCTCGTTCACCTCCTGCGCAACGCAATCGACCATGGCATAGAAAGCCCCGAGGAACGGGAGGCGAAAGGCAAGAATCCAGTTGGGGAGATTCGCCTTATCGCCCGTCACGAAGGCAACAACGTCATTATTGTAGTTGAAGACGATGGCAGGGGAATCAACCCCGAGACAGTTAAGCAGAAAGCGGTGCAAAAGGGGCTAATCACTCAAGCCGAAGCAGATAAAATGGATGTTGCCGAAGCCATTCGCTTAATTTTTCTACCTGGTTTTTCAACGGCGGACAACATTACCGACGTATCCGGACGGGGCGTTGGCATGGATGCCGTGAAGACAAAGATTGAGTCGCTTGGCGGAATGGTAGATGTAGAAACTAAGGTCAATGAAGGAAGTAAGTTTAAAATCCGCTTGCCATTGACGTTAGCCATTATTCAGGCGCTATTAGTTAAGGTCGGGGAAGAGATTTACGCGATTCCGCTAAGTTCTATCGACAGTACCATCAAGGTGGGGCTACCGGACATCAAAACAATCCAAAACCACGAAGTTATTCTGCTACGTGGCCAGATTATACCCATAGTGCGGCTTGCTAAAGTGCTGAATGTGCCGGAAACCGGGCAGAAAAATCAGGAAGAACTGTTCGTGGTCATTATCCACATGGGAGAACAGCGCGCAGGTGTTGTCGTCGATACCTTAATCGGTCAGCAGGAGATTGTCATTAAGTCGCTAGGTAAGCTACTGGCAGGTATTAAAGTTATCGCCGGCGCAACTATTCTTGGCAACGGACAGGTAGCCCTCATCCTGGACGTGGGCTCATTAATGTAGCAGAGGAGAGAGAAGAATGCGCGAGAATGGTTTCGACAATGATGTTCAATTGGTAGTTTTTAGACTCGGACAAGAAGAATACGGCGTTAGTATCCTCCAGGTCCAGGAGATCAAACGAATGACCGATATTACCCGTGTTCCGCACACCCCTGATTATATTACCGGCGTCATTAATTTGCGGGGCAGCGTATTGCCGGTCATTGACCTAAAGAAACGGCTAGGTCTTCAACCTCAGCCGTTTACGGACGATACTCGTATCATTATTGTCAAAGTTGAAGAGCTTTCAGCCGGGATGATTGTAGACGCCGTTTCCGAAGTTTTAACAATCGGCAGGGATAACATCGAGCCTCCTCAGACTGCTATTGGCGCGGTTGACGCGAGTTATTTAAGCGGAGTAGGTAAGCTCGATAACCGGCTGTTAATACTATTAAATCTGGATGCTATTATCGGGCTGGGACAAGAACCGGCACGGCAAGGCCGAGAATAGGGGTGGAAGTTTTGTCGGAAGAGATTTTAAAATTATCAGCGCTGCAGCTAGATGCTTTACGCGAAATTGGCAACGTCGGGGCTGGTAACGCTGCTACCGCGTTATCACAGATAATTAATCGCAAAATTGATATGACTGTTCCACAGGTGGCTATATTACCTTTAGGTGAAGTCCCTGAGGTTGTTGGCGGGCCTGATGCTATGGTTGCCGGCGTATATCTCCGCGTTTTTGGTCCGGCCCCGGGCAGCATACTTTTTCTTCTACCGCGTGATAGCGCCTTTAGTCTTGTCGATATGGTCATGGGGCGTAGTCCCGGGACAACAACGGCTCTCACGTCCATGGACGAATCGGCCCTTATGGAAATTGGCAATATTCTTGCCGGCGCCTATTTAAACGCTCTGTCCTATTTTACTCGTCTTACGCTACTGCCGTCCATTCCGGCCTTGGCGATGGATATGGCCGGTGCTATTCTTAGCGTTATTTTAATTCAGCTCGGCCAGATGGGCGATCATGCCTTGGTGATCGAAACAGAGTTTGCCACAGAAGCCGATGAAGTTAAGGGCCACTTTTTCCTCATCCCTGATCCTGGTTCGCTTGCTACGATTTTGGCAGCAATAGGGGTGAAGGAATGATGGGCGAACTCATTAAGGTCGGCATGGCGGACTACAAAGTCGGAAAAAGCCCAGCCAGCCTAATTAGTTACGGCTTGGGATCTTGCGTTGGGGTCGCTCTCTATGACCCAGTTATAAAAGTAGGTGGTCTAGCTCATATTATGCTGCCTGATAGCAAACAGGCTCGTTCGGCGGAAAACCCGGCCAAATTTGCCGATACGGCATTGCCGCTTATGCTGGAGGAAATGCTGAAGCTTGGTGTAGCAAAAACCCGCGTTGTGGCTAAGATTGCCGGCGGTGCTCAGATGTTCACTTTTACCAATACCACTGACATTATGCGGGTAGGCGAGCGAAACAGCGAGGCGGTCAGGGCAGTTCTCAGGAAGCTGGATATTCCCATTGTCGCAGAGGATACGGGCGGTAATTACGGACGAACAGTGGAACTGAAGCTTGATACGGGTGTATTCCGGGTTAGAACAATTGATAAAGGCGAGAAGGAACTCTAGAACGGGGGAGACAGGGTGCTGAAAGTGCGGCTAAGTTTAATAATGGCTGGCATTGCTGGCGCACTGACATTGCTGTTCAGCTTTTTAAATGATGCTCGCCCCTTGACCCTTTTTTATCGATCTGCCATATCGGCTTTTATATTTGGTCTTATTGGTTTTGTCCTAGGGCAAGCCAGCGAGAAGATCCTAAACCGTTTCAAGCAAGAGACTAAGACCAAAGGCCAAAATGTCGATATTATTAGTGAGGAACCATCTGTTGTGCCATTCAGTCCTTTGACCCCCGACATGGTCGAACGGATTGTTCGCCCTGATTAATGTTTCATGTATATGGGGGTTTTAGGCGAAATGACGGACAATGCTCTTACCCAAGCGAATGAAGTTGCCTGGCTTTGGGCGGAGTATCAGGCTAGCAAAAAGCCGGAGCTCCGGGAAAAACTAATCGAAAAATATCTGCCATTGGTAAAAATGGTAGCTGGTAGAGTAGCCATTGGTCTCCCGCAGCATATAGACAAAGAGGACCTTATCAGTTACGGCTTCTTTGGCCTGTTGGACGCTATTGAAAGGTTTGATCCAAGCCGTAATATTAAATTTGAGACCTATGCCGTAGCGCGTATCCGCGGCTCAATTTTCGATGCAATACGGGTGCAGGACTGGTTACCCGCCAGTTTACGCCAGAAAGGACGGCTTTTGGAGAGGACGGTTGCCGAACTAGAAAATAGCTTGGGTCGATCGGCCACCGACGCGGAAATCGCTCAGGCAATGAATTTTACGGTCGAGCAGCTTCACCAGCTTATTAATCAACTTAACGCAAGTACACTTATTCCCCTTGAAGAATTTGTACAGAACGAAACAGTGAATCAGGCAAGTCCTAATCTAGCCCAGGAGATTGAACAGGAAGAAGTAAAAAAAACTCTAGCGAAAGCAATTGACAGGCTCCCGGAGAAAGAGCGTCTGGTCATTTCTCTTTATTACTACGAAGGACTGACGTTAAAAGAGATAAGTCTAATCTTAAAGCTATCGGAAGCGCGTATTTCCCAGCTCCACACCAAAGCCATTTTCCGGTTGCGTGGCGCTCTATCCCGCCTTAAAGCCAGTCTATTATAACGCGGGAGGGATCCGCATGAACATCGAGGAAAGGCTACTTGAACGGGCCATTGAAAACACCGAGGTATTAGACGGTTATTATCAAATTACCTCAAGTGATAGTGGCGTTTTTCTCACTGTCTTTCCGCCGCACGGTAATGGTCGTCCCGTCAGCGAGTCCGTAATTCTCGAAGATTTGCGGCGACGGGACATCAAGGAATTTGACCTTCCTATCATCCTGCGTACTGTGCGTGAGGCTTCCGGGCTGCCGGTGCGGATTGTCCCGCCATCGCCGCTTTTGGCCGAACCGGAGATTCAGGTCCTGGTAGGGCGGGATCGGATGGAAGCAACGTTGCAGATTATTGCTCCTAAAGGGAGTCGTCCTGTCACTATAGACGAAGTTTTGGAAAAAATTAAGCAGGTCGGTGTAACTTATGGCCTCGATCATTCCGCCATTCAAAAAGCTTGCGCTCGTCCTGGTCTAAAGGTGGTATGTGCTCGCGGGCTTCGACCAACGGACGGACAAAACGCATACATCCGGTATCATGTTGATCTGGAAAACAAAGGGAAACCGGCTGAACTCGAAGATGGACGGGTCGATTTTAAAAGTTTAAATATGTTTACCATTGTGCGCAAGGGCGATTTATTAGCCGAAAAAGTGCCGCCAACTCCTGGTACTCCGGGTATCGATGTTTTAGGCCAGCCAGTACCGCCAAAACCTGGCAAAGATATTTCGCCGCCAATAGGCAAGAACGTACAAATGATAGATAACGGTAAAATCGTCGCTACAATGTCCGGGCACCTAATCATTGCCAACAATAAGCTTAATGTGGTTCCGGTTATAGAGATAAATGGCGATGTGGATTTGTCCACAGGCAATATTGATTTTGTCGGTAATATAATTGTGCGTGGTTCGGTGCAGGCCGGATTTACGGTTAAAGCCGAAGGTGATGTGGAAATTGCCGGGACGGTCAGTGGCGGGAATGTAGAAGGGAAAAATATTTGTATACGAATGGGTATTCAGGGCATGAACCGTGGCTATATTAAGGCAACCGAAAATGTCGTGGCAAAATTTATCGAAAACGCCACAGTTTATGCCGGCTCAGACGTGTTGGTTAGCGACGTTATTCTCCATAGTCGGATCAGCGCCGGTAAACGAGTAGTTGTGGAGGGGCGAAGAGGACTGATTGCAGGTGGGCGAGTGTTCGCTGGCGAAGAAATTAGAGCGAAAGTTACCGGTACCCATTTGGCGTCTAATACCGACTTAGGAGTGGGGATTAACCCGTTACTGCGGGAAGAATATCAAAAACTACGCATGGAAATTAAAAAATTGGAGTTTACTCTCGAACAAACCCAAAAAGCTTTAGGGCTTCTCCGCGCTATGGATCAGACTACCATGCCGAAAGATAAGCACGAAATGCTGCTGCGGCTGACGAAAGCTCAATTTCATCTTGTCGGGCAAGTAGAAACGATGCGAAATCGCATAAACGAGATCGAATTTGCTTTTGAGGAAATGCGGCATGGCAAGATACGAGTGCGTGATACCGTCTATCCTGGAGTCAAAATCATCATAGGGTCATTAGTAAAACCCATTCGGGAAACACTAAGTTTCGTCACGTTTTATGCTGAGGATGGCGAAATAAAGGTCGGCCCTTACAAGTAGGGTTAATAAAGGTGGTGGGAACGTGAATATCAGACCGATGGATCTACAGGTACTGATTACCCGTGCAACAGAAGTGAGCAAGGCCCAGGAAATCACCGACCATCAACCTACATTGCAGCAGCAAATATTCGGTCAACAATGGCAACAGGTTACGGCTAACCGTCAGCAACAAGTTCAGGGAGCCGCCAAAAATGAAGGCGGTAAAATACAACGGGAAAAAGAGTATAAGGAAAAACAAGACAGGGGAAGTAACCGGAAAGGTCAGGCGGAAAAAGAAATACACAGTAAGCCTGTTCATAGCGCAAGCGCTGAAGACCCGATCCGGGGGCATAACGTGGATTTAAAAACATAGTCGAGGTGGAAATTTTGCTTACCGGAATTACCGTTACGCTTGTTGTTCTCCTCTTTTTTGTTTTTTTTGTTGTAACAAAAAAGGACATGCTGCAAAAGCTGTTTTCCCTTAATACGGCGGCGCCGGCGCAGGAATTTCAGCAACAGCTTGAACAAACCGCTGACCATATCATCAGGCGGTTAGAGACACAAATTGCTCATCTTGAATATTTATTAGAAGAAGCAGACGCCAAGATGACTGCTTTAGATCAAAAAATTCAAGCAGCAGCAGCGGTTTTTGAACAATTAGGTATATCAGGGACTTCTCTTGCGGAGCAAGCCACACCGAACGAGCAGAATATAGGCATAGTCCAAGATACTGGCAATAAGCCTGAAAATATCCCGTACTCCCAAGAAACGGGGAATGACAAGCGGCGGCTAATTTTTGCCATGGCGGAACAAGGTTACAATATAACTGAAATCGCTAAAGCCACCGGGATTGGTAAAGGTGAAGTAATGTTAATACTACAGTTGAATAAAAGATGAAAATTTTTGTATTCTAACAAAACGGATTATTTTACTTGTTACAATTAGGAAGATATGGTATACTAACTTTTGGTGTAAATCACACACGCATTCTAATTTTGTCACTGTGCCGTAAGCGGTGAAGGCAAAAAATGAGGAATGCGGCGGTATATTAACAGGAGGTGCAAAATATGTCAGTAATTTCCATGAAACAGCTCCTGGAGGCTGGTGTCCATTTCGGTCATCAAACCAGGAGATGGAACCCCAAAATGGCTCCTTATATTTTTACGGAGCGTAACGGTATTTACATTATTGATCTGCAGAAAACGGTCAAAAAAGTGGAGGAAGCATATAACTTCATCCGCGACGTGGCTGCCCAAGGTCAGTCAATATTGTTTGTAGGTACGAAAAAACAGGCGCAGGAAGCGGTGAAAGAGGAAGCGACCCGCTGCGACATGTTCTATGTTAATGAAAGATGGCTCGGCGGTATGCTGACCAACTTCCAGACTATCCAAAAGCGGATTAACCGTTTGCGTGAACTTGAAGACATGGAAGAAAAGGGCGTTTTTGATGTGCTGCCCAAAAAGGAAGTTATGGCTCTGCGGCACGAGATGGAAAGACTGCAAAAATTCCTGGGCGGCATTAAGAATATGAATAAATTGCCCGGCGCCCTGTTTATTATTGATCCGCGCAAAGAGCGCATCGCCGTAGCCGAAGCGCGTAAACTCGGTATTCCCATCGTGGCGATCGTGGATACCAACTGCGACCCGGATGAAGTCGATTATGTCATTCCGGGCAATGATGATGCAATTCGTGCTGTCAAATTGTTGACTTCTAAGATGGCCGATGCTGTTCTTGAGGGCCGTCAAGGCGAACAACTGGCGGCAGAAGAATAACTCGTTTAGGAAGGTAAGGGGGCGGGAAACTGCACCCTTACCTTTATAAGTAGACAGGAGGATTGGATATATGATTACGGCTGAAATGGTAAAAGAACTGCGCGAACGTACTGGTGCAGGCATGATGGATTGTAAAAAAGCGCTGACCGAAACTAAGGGCGATATGGAAAAAGCTATTGACTATTTAAGGGAAAAAGGACTTGCTGCAGCGGCGAAAAAGGCCGGTCGGATTACGGCGGAAAGGCATTGTCGAATCGTACATACACGGTGGCGGCCGTATAGGCGTGCTGCTTGAAATTAACTGTGAGACTGATTTCGTGGCCAAGACAGATCAGTTTAAAGCATTGGCCAAAGATATTTGCATGCAGATTGCTGCGGCTAACCCCAGCTATGTGAGCCGTAGCGACGTTCCGGCTGAAGTAATTAATCATGAGCGGGAAGTTTTGCGGGCGCAAGCGCTTAACGAAGGAAAACCGGCCCATATTGTTGAAAAAATGATTGAGGGACGCCTGGAAAAATTTTATAAAGAAGTCTGCCTGCTCGAACAGCCTTTCATTAAAGATCCCGATAAGACAGTGCAACAATTAATTAACGAGCAAATTGCCAAAATCGGTGAAAATATCACGGTAAGAAGATTTACACGGTATCAGCTTGGGGAAGGCATCGAGAAAAAAGCAAATGATTTTGCTGCTGAAGTTATGGCTGCGGTGAAAAAATAAGAGAACACCTTTGTGTTCTCTTTTTTCCAAAATAGGCTATAATAACCGTGAATAATAAAAGGATTTTCGGTGCAGATATAGAATTTGATTGATGAACGGGGGCTTTTTCGCTTTGAATGTCGCAAATACAAACGTGTGGTGATTAAACTCAGTGGCGAAGCATTGGCCGGTGCCCAGGGCTATGGCATTGACCCGGCCGTTGTTGAATCAATTGCCCGTGAAATTAAGGAAACCAAAGCTACAGGCCTTGAAATCGCAATTGTAGTCGGCGGCGGCAATATTTGGCGCGGCCTGGCGGGAAGCGCTAAAGGAATGGATCGGGCTAGCGCCGATTATATGGGAATGCTCGCGACTGTGATGAATTCTTTAGCCTTACAGGACGCACTTGAAAACTTAGGGGTCGATACACGGGTTCAAACGGCTATAGAAATGCGTCAAGTTGCAGAGCCTTATATCCGCCGGCGGGCGATACGCCACTTGGAGAAGGGACGGGTTGTTATTTTCGCTGCTGGAACGGGAAACCCATACTTTTCTACAGATACCACTGCAGCATTGCGTGCTGCTGAAATAGAAGCTGATGCAATTCTTATGGCTAAAAAGAATGCTGATGGAGTTTATGACAGTGACCCCCGCTATAATCCGGACGCTAAGAAATTTAAGGAACTCGAATATATTGAAGTTCTGAAGCGCGGTTTAGGGGTCATGGATTCAACAGCTACCACGCTTTGTATGGATAATAAAATTCCCATCATTGTGTTCAGCATTGACGAACCCGGCAATATTTTGAAGGCTGCTCTTGGTCAAGAAATTGGCACTATTGTGGGAGGAACGAAAAATGGGCATTAAGGAAATTCATGCCAGTCATGAAGAAAAGATGAAAAAAGCTTTAGAAGTGTTGCGCAAGGAGTTCGCCTCTTTGCGGGCTGGCCGGGCAACTCCCTCGCTCCTGGATAAGGTGACAGTTGATTACTATGGTATGCCGTCGCCGATCAACCAGGTAGCGAATATTTCAGTTCCTGAACCACGGCTTATTGTTATTCAGCCTTGGGAGAAAAGCATGCTTGCCCCCATTGAAAAAGCTATTTTAAAATCTGACCTTGGTCTTACACCTACAAATGATGGAAATGTTATACGTCTTTCCATTCCACAATTGACCCAACAACGTCGCAGTGAACTGGTTAAAGTCGTCCATAAGAAAGCGGAGGAAGCTCGGGTAGCTATCCGCAATTTACGGCGCGATGCCAACGACGCTATCAAAAAGCTGGAAAAAGAAAAACAGGTGTCTGAGGATGAGGCCAAAAAGGCACAGGAGGATATGCAAAAGCTTACCGACAAGTACATAAAGGAAGTTGACCAAGTAATGGCCGCTAAAGAGAAAGAAATAATGGAAGTGTAACATATGCGGCAAAACGGCGAAACAGCGGTCGATACCGTTGGTCGGCCATTACAGGAAGCCCAGACATTATTAGAAAGCCGCGGCTTCCAATGCAGCGTGCGGATTACTTGTCCCCCCCGCCCCACATTTAAGGTGGAACAGGAATGTCTTTATGTTGTGCGTCAGCACTTAGCTGCTGATGGTGTTTATCTTTTGGTTGTTGCTGCCAAAATGGGAAAGGAGGTGTAAACATGGCCTATAAAATTACAGAAGAATGTGTTGCGTGTGGTTCTTGCGCGGCGACCTGTCCGGTTGGCGCGATTAAAGAGGGTAATCCTACCTACGTCATCACCGAAGAGTGTGTTGAATGTGGGGCCTGTGCGGCGGTTTGCCCGGTTGGTGCTATTAAGGCTCCATAATCTCGGAACCCCCTCGCAAGAGGGGGTTTAAAAGTTTAGGCGGCGCAGAAGCCTAGAATTTGGAGGTCTCACTGTGTGGAAAAAGTGGTTTAGCAACAAAAGCGACGTTGACCAGAACCAAAGTTATCTGCAAAATTCGCTTGATCCCAATTCAATTCCTGCACATATTGCGATTATTATGGATGGTAACGGACGTTGGGCTCAGAAACGCGGATTGCCGCGAACTTTGGGCCATCACGCTGGAGCGGAGACACTACGTAACATTGTAAAGACGGCGGCCGAACTCGGCGTCAAGGTATTGACGGCTTATGCTTTTTCCACCGAAAACTGGAAACGACCAGCCGAAGAGGTAGATGTCCTCATGCGGCTGTTATCAGACTATCTTGATAGTGAAATTGATGAGCTGGATAGTAATAACGTCCAAATCCGTTTTATTGGCAAAACGGATGAATTGGCACCCAGTTTATACCATAAAGTAACGCAAGCCCAAAAACGAACTAGCAAAAACACCGGTCTAATCTTAAACCTAGCCGTTAATTACGGCGGTCGGGCCGAACTCACACGGGCAGTGCAATTAATCGCCCGAAAAGTTGCCGCAGGCGTTATAGCACCCGACAACATTTCTGAACAGACCATTCAGGATCATCTCTATACGGCTGATTTGCCTGACCCGGATCTGTTAATACGTCCTAGCGGCGATTTGCGTCTAAGTAATTTTCTGTTGTGGCAATCAGCCTATACGGAATTCTGGTTTACTAACACCAATTGGCCTGACTTTACTCCGGACCATTTAATCCAGGCTATCGCTGATTATCAACGGCGCGACCGACGCTTTGGCGGACTGAAAACATCAAAGTAGGTGTTTGAATTGCTTGGCAAACGTATTTTAACAGCCCTAATCGGCATACCAGCGGCTATTTATCTCATAAATTCAGGCGGGTGGATGTTTATCGGAGCGGTTACACTTTTAGCGGTTATTGCTTGGCATGAGTATTCCACCATGTTAGGTTGCCGGCAAATAAATGGCCACTACGGGCTGGGACTTGCCGGAACATTGCTCCTAATTGGCTGTGCTGTTTTGGGCAATCACCAGGAAACAATATTTATTATATTTTTGTTCCTTTTTCTTTGTTTGGCTAAAGCGGTTAGCAGTTCTAGCAGCTTCACTATAGAGGATGCGTCTTTTACTTTTTTCGGCATTGCCTATGTGGGCTTGACATTTTCCCACCTTGTTTTGCTCCGATTTTCCGACAACATTACCTCATATACTGCAGGTAACGTAATTATGCCGGCCGGTGCTGTTTACCTATGGTTAGCTTTCGTCGGAACATGGGCAAATGATACTTTTGCTTATTTTGTTGGTACTAAGTTCGGCAAAACCAAGCTGTGTCCCGCTATTAGTCCCAATAAGACGTGGGAAGGCGCTATTGGCGGACTAATAGGCAGCTTGCTGGGGACGGCGATTTTGGGGAGTTTATTTCACATCCCGTTATCTCACGGATTAATCATTGGTTTATTGGCAGGAATAGCTGCCCCATTAGGCGACTTAGCAGAATCGGCAATTAAGCGCTATACGGGTGTAAAAGATTCCGGCCGGTTGCTCCCTGGACATGGCGGCGTACTCGACCGTTTTGACAGCATAATGTTTGCAGTTCCGGCGGTATATTACTACATATATGCTTTTCTATTGAACTAACGGGGTGGTGAGCATTGAAAAATATTGCTATTCTGGGAAGTACGGGTTCGATTGGGACACAGGCACTGGAAGTGATTGCTGGGCGCCCCGATGAGTTTCGGCTTGTTGCCCTTGCTGCGCACAAAAATGATGAACTTTTGGCTCGGCAAATTGAGCGTTTTAACCCTGACCTGGCGGTTTTAGTAGATAAAGAAGCCGCTCGCCGGTTGGAGCAGAGGAATGTAGGCAAGACACGTATTCTAGCAGGGGAAGAAGGTTTGCTGGCAGCCGCCACGTATGACCCTGTCCATACGGTTGTGACATCGATGGTAGGGTTTGCAGGCCTCAAACCTACTTTAGCTGCCATTGCAGCGGGGAAAACAATTGCTCTGGCAAATAAAGAAACATTGGTGGCCGCCGGCGAACTGGTCATGACAGAGGCACGAAGGCGCGGAGTGACGATTTTGCCTGTCGACAGTGAACACAGCGCAATTTTTCAGTGTTTGCAGGGGGAACATAAAAAAAATATTAACAAACTAATTCTGACTGCTTCAGGCGGCCCCTTTCGCTGTTGGACACGGGATAGAATGAGTAAAGTGACGGTGAAGGAATGCCTTGCTCATCCTAATTGGTCAATGGGCAAAAAAATCACCGTTGATTCAGCGACCTTAATCAACAAAGGGTTGGAAGTGATTGAAGCCCGGTGGCTATATGACGTTCCTTATGAACAGATTGAAGTAGTCATTCACCCGCAGAGCATTGTTCACTCCATGGTCGAATTTGTTGACGGCAGCATCATGGCGCAAATGGGGCGCCCGGATATGCGGCTGCCTATTCAGTATGCTTTATCGTATCCTGACCGTCTTCATAATTCTTTTCCGCGCCTTGACATTTATAACCTTGGGCCATTAACTTTTGAGGCTCCCGATTTAGTTGCTTTTCCGGGACTAAAAATCGCGTATGATGCCGGTCGTGCCGGCGGTACCGTGCCGTGTGTCATGAATGCGGCGAATGAGATTGCCGTAAATGCCTTCCTGCACGGCGAAATTACCTTTCTCGATATAACTTACGTGATTCAAGAGGTACTTAATAGCCATGAAAAAACAGATGCACCAGGGTTGCCAGAACTGTGCGCCGCCGACCGGTGGGCCCGCAAGGAAGCACAGAACATAATCGCTTCTTTGAAGTAAATTATAGGGGCAGGTGAATATTATTTGTCCACTACCGTAATTGCCACTGTCTTTGTTTTCGGTCTGCTGATTTTCTTTCACGAACTGGGGCATTTCATTACTGCTAAAATGGTAGGCATGCGTGTCCATGAATTTGCTATCGGCTTTGGGCCTAAGCTGTGGAGTTGCAAAAAAGGAGAAACGGTTTATTCGCTGCGGGTTATTCCGTTAGGCGGATTTAACAAAATTGCCGGGATGGATCCGGATGAAGAGCAGGATGAGCGCTCTTTCCATGCTAAGCCGATTTGGGCCCGTATGTTGGTAATTGTTGCCGGTTCGGCCATGAATTTCGTCCTGCCGGTTCTCCTGTTTATGCTTGTGTTTATCTTTACCGGTATTGATACCCCTTCCGACGAGGCCATCATTGGCAGTGTTTTTCCGGATCGCCCCGCGGCCCAGTCCGGACTAGCCCCGGGCGACCGCATTCTGGCGGTGAATAATCAGGAAGTTTCTTCATGGCGACAGTTTGTCAGCCTAGTACAGCCTAATGCCGGCAAAGAGCTGATCATCAAATTCGAAAGAAATGGACAAAGCCATGAAATCCGGGTGGTACCAGAATATGATGCTAAAGCGAATCGCGGCATCATTGGCGTTGTTCCGCAGATTCTGAACTATCGTCCGGGAGTGGCTGAGTCTTTTGGCTTGGCCGTAAAACAAACGTATATGGTAGCAAGCAATATGCTGGCCGGTATCGGGCAGATGATTACCGGTAAAGCTCCTGCTGACGTTGCGGGTCCGATTGGCGTTGCTCAAATGGCTGGGCAGGTAGCACAGCTTGGTGTTACGCCGCTACTTCAATTCGCGGCCTTTTTAAGTATCAACTTAGGGCTAATTAATCTGTTTCCTGTGCCCGTTCTTGACGGCGGCCATGTTGTTACCCTTGCCGTCGAGGCCATTCGCGGCAAACCATTAAATCGCAACAGTCTGCAGTTTATTCAAATGATCGGCTTTACCTTGCTAATGCTCCTGTTGATTGTCGCGACCTTTAAGGATATTAGCCGGCTCCGTCTGTTTTAATAATTTCTAAAAACTATGGATGGGATGATATAGTTTATGCGGCGAAAAAAGACTTGCCCAATCCGCATCGGCAATGTGATTGTTGGCGGAAATGCCCCCATTTCCGTGCAGTCCATGACGAATACTAAAACAGAAAATGTCGAAGCAACGGTCGCGCAGATACGGCGCTTAGCCGAGGCCGGCTGTGACATCGTCCGGGTTGCTGTGCCGAACATGGCGGCGGCCGAGGCTATTGAGTCTATCAAAGAACAAGTTAGTCTTCCCGTCGTTGCTGATATTCATTTTGATTATCGGTTGGCCCTTGCCGCTATAGAACGCGGCGCCGACGCGCTACGGTTAAATCCAGGGAATATCCGTGAGCCTGAGCATGTTATGGCTGTGGTAAAACAGGCTAAGAAAAGACGTATTCCGATCCGTATTGGGGTTAATGCCGGCTCGCTGGATCCGGCGCTACTCGACAAGCATGGGGGACATCCAACTCCCGAGGCGATGGTAGAAAGTGCCTTGCAGCATGTAACAATTTTGGAAAACTTAGATTTTTATGATATAAAAATTTCGCTTAAAGCCAACGACGTTCCAATGACGATTGAAGCCTACCGGCTCATGTCTGATACCGTCGACTATCCGCTTCACCTCGGAATTACCGAGGCCGGCACGGTCCGGTCTGGTATTATTAAATCGGCGGTCGGTATAGGCGCCCTGTTAGCTGAAGGAATTGGCGATACTATTCGGGTATCACTGACCGGCGACCCGGTAGAAGAAGTCAGAGTAGGCAATGAGATATTGAAATCACTTGGTTTGCGCAGTTATGGTCCAACGTTGGTTTCTTGCCCTACATGCGGGCGGTGCGACATCGACCTCGAGAAGTTGGCCATACAGGTTGAGCAGCGGCTAAGCGGCATCCGTAAACCGATTAAGGTAGCGGTTATGGGCTGTGTTGTCAATGGCCCCGGTGAAGCCCGTGAGGCTGATATTGGTATTGCTGGCGGCAAGGGACAGGGACTGGTATTTCGGAAAGGTGAAATTGTCAAGAAAGTAGATGAAGATGAACTGATACCGGCGTTATTTGCCGAATTAGACAGGCTTATTAAGGAGGCAGAATAAAATGCGCGCATCAAACCTATATGCTCCTACACTACGGGAAACACCTGCAGAAGCAGAAGTAATCAGCCATCAATTAATGCTGCGAGCAGGGATGATCAGAAAAGCGGCTGGCGGGATCTATACCTACCTACCTTTAGCCTGGCGGGTATTAAAAAAAATCGAGACCATTATCCGCGAAGAGATGGACGCTAAAGGTGGCCAGGAACTGTTAATGCCCATTGTCCAGCCGGCAGAGATATGGAAGAAGACTGGGCGCTGGGACGTTTACGGCGACGAAATGTTCCGACTGAAAGATCGCCATCAACGCGATTTCTGTCTCGGTCCTACCCACGAAGAAATGATTACCACTCTTGTCCGGGATGAAGTGCGGTCTTACCGACAATTACCGCTATTGCTTTACCAAATTCAGAACAAGTACCGCGATGAAATCCGGCCGCGCTTCGGTCTGATGCGGGGGCGTGAATTTATTATGAAAGATTTGTATTCCTTTGACCGTGACGAAGAAGGACTTAACGAAAGCTATAATAAAATGTATGACGCCTATACCCGGGTGTTTACCCGCTGTGGTCTCACCTTCCGGCCGGTTGAGGCTGATTCGGGAGCTATTGGCGGCAGTGGGTCCCACGAATTTATGGTCTTGGCCGAGTCGGGTGAAGCGGCAATTGTTTACTGTACAACCTGTGACTATGCGGCTAACGTGGAGAAAGCCGAACTAAAGCCTATCCACGCGATGGAAGAAGAGCAGTTAGCGTTGGAAATAGTCGAAACTCCCGGCCGCAAAACCATTGGGGATGTTACGGCGTTTTTGGGAATTAGCCCCGAAAAAACGGTTAAAACGCTGGCGTATCAGACGGAAAAAGGACTGGTACTGGCTTTGGTTCGCGGGGATCATGAAGTTAATGAAATTAAACTTAAAAATGAGCTCAATTGTCTACAGCTCGAATTAGCGTCGGAAGCAGCGGTAATCGGAGCTTTAGGCTGTGAGCCTGGTTTCATCGGGCCGGTTGGCGTAAAAGATATTACAATTGTGGCTGATGCTACGGTCATGAACTTATTTAACGTTGTTTGCGGCGCCAATAAAGTAGACAAACATTACCGCAATGTCAATCCCGGGCGGGACTTTACGGCAACTATAGTAGCAGATATCCGGTTGATTCAAGAGAACGATCCTTGTCCGCGCTGCGGTGCTCCCGTCAAAACAGCGCGTGGCATTGAAGTCGGACAGGTCTTTAAGCTCTATACAAAATACAGCAATGCCTTAGGCGCTACTTATCTTGACGAAAATGGTCAGGAGCGGCCTATTGTCATGGGATGCTACGGTATAGGCGTAACTAGGACAATGGCAGCTGCTATCGAGCAAAACCATGATGAAAATGGGATTATTTGGCCGGTGCCTATTGCTCCTTTCCATGTTGTAGTTATTCCGGTCAACGCCAAAGAAGAAGCGCAAATGTCGCTGGCTGAAGAAGTATATACAGAGTTGAACAAAGCGGGAGTGGAAGCCATATTAGATGATCGCAATGAGCGTCCCGGTGTTAAGTTTAAGGATGCTGACCTGATTGGCTATCCCTTGCGAGTTACTATTGGACCAAAGGCGCTGAGCGAAGGCCGTGTGGAAGTCAAAGTGCGCCGTACCGGCGAAATTATTTATTTCGACAAAGCAAATTATGTTAGGGAGGTTCAGGCGCTTCTTGCACGATTATAGTCATGACCAAAACGCGTGATAGTATCTATCACGCGTTTTGATTTACTCTGCCTCTTAGTCATTGGCCACTAGCCTACGTTAACGTGTTTGGGATTATCGGGCAGCTTGCTGATTTTAAAGGTGTTCTTTCTATAGAGAGATTGTGCTAAAATAGGATAGGAGTGCCATAGTGGGAGAGGTAATTCATGCACAACTATTGTATTATACCCGACCGCGATTGCCGAGAATTTTGGAAATTTGTCGATAACTTGGCAATCGCGAACAAATATAAGGATATTATAAAACGAAGCATCATAACCCGGGTTGAAGTGAATACCGCCGAGGGTACATGGGATTTATTTATTAATCTTGCCCAACCATTGCCGTCGAAGGTCTT
Source organism: Thermosinus carboxydivorans Nor1 (assembly GCF_000169155.1). Taxonomy (NCBI): domain Bacteria; kingdom Bacillati; phylum Bacillota; class Negativicutes; order Selenomonadales; family Sporomusaceae; genus Thermosinus; species Thermosinus carboxydivorans. Next base: position 162,341 of record NZ_AAWL01000002.1, on the reverse strand, counting down.
TGATTTGGCAGCTCAATATTTGTCTGCGTCATGCGGCTTAAAGAGGGTAACTTTTCATCAAACAGTGGGCGATCTTGACACATTTCTTACTAACGAATGGCCAAAGTTAGTCGCTCAGGTGTCTCAGGGTAACCAGGCCATTGCCGTACTGCTTGGTCACGCTAATTACCATTTTGATGGGTATACGCTTACCATTGAAGTTGAAGGCGAGTTATCGGCTGAGATGCTGATCAGCAAGAAAATAGATAAAAGTATCAGGGACTATATTCTTTATGAATTTGGCCAGCATTGCCAAGTAAAGTTTTTTTCTTCCAAGCCGGCGGCCGATATCATTTCTGATGAAGACCTGATGACGCCTGAATATCTGGAAGCACTTACAGAATGTCAAGATCTGCGGGAGAAGCAGGACGACAATCCAGTTATTTTCGGTCGAAATATTAAAGACGATCCGGTGCCAATCAGTAGTATTCAGGATGAAGCTCGCAACATTGTTATTGAGGGAGAGATCATCGGCTTTGAGACGCGTGCCCTCCGTTCCGGTCGGACGCTGCTCACCTTTGATCTAGCCGATACCACAGATGGCATAAGCGGCAAGGTGTTTTTTGATGATGCTGAAGAAGCCAGCAAAGTAGCTAAAATCCTCAGTGAGGGCATGTGGGTCAAGGTAAAGGGCACCATTCAGTTTGACAAGTTTGGCAATGAATTGATGATGTTTGCTGATAGTATGTGCCGAACTCATAAACAGGAACGCATGGATACAGCCGCCATCCCGCGGGTGGAACTTCATGCCCATACGCGGATGAGTAATATGGATGCCGTTGTCTCTGTGAAACAACTTATCAAGACAGCGGCAAAATGGAAGCATCCCGCTATTGCCATTACGGACCATGGCGTAGTTCAGGCTTTTCCTGAGGCCTATGAGGAAGCCGCGAAAGCCGGTATAAAGGTAATCTACGGAATGGAAGGCTACCTCTTTGACGATGATATAACGCAGGCCCGTCATATAATTATTTTGGCCAAAAATGCAATAGGACTGCGAAATTTGTACCGCCTTGTTTCATTGTCTCACTTAAAATTTCTGCATCGGACACCCCGCATTCCTCGCACGGCACTGGAAGAACACCGTGAAGGCCTCATCTTAGGCTCAGCCTGCGAAGCCGGTGAACTTATTCAGGCCATTCTGGCAGGGGCTTCGGAGGAAGAGCTTCTAAAAATTGCTTCATTTTACGATTATTTGGAAATTCAGCCTATCGGTAACAACGCCTTTCTGGTGCGCGAAGGCAAGGTAGCCGATGACGAAGGATTGCGGCGATTAAATTTACGCGTTTGCGAATTAGGGGAAAAACTTAACAAGCCCGTTGTTGCTACCTGTGACGTTCATTTTCTAAACCCGGAAGATGAGGTCTATCGCCGGATTTTAATGACTGGGCAAGGTTTTGCCGACGCCGACCAGCAGCCGCCCCTTTACTTCCGTACTACCGACGAGATGTTAAGCGAGTTTGCTTATCTGGGAGCGGAAAAGGCATACGAGGTAGTAGTCGAAAACTCCAGGCGCATAAGCGAGTTGATTGAGCATTTTAAACCTATTCCGGATGAACTTTATGCGCCCAAAATTCCCGGAGCGGAGGAGCAAATCCGGTCAATGGCCTACCAACGAGCAATCGAGCTTTACGGTGATCCGTTGCCCGAGATTGTTGCTTCTCGCCTAAAATATGAGTTGGATTCCATTATTAATAACGGTTTTGCTGTCTTGTATCTTATCGCTCACAAGCTGGTCAAAAAATCTTTGGATGATGGTTATCTTGTCGGATCGCGCGGTTCAGTCGGTTCTTCTTTCGTGGCTACCATGACAGGTATTACCGAGGTTAATCCCTTGGCTCCCCATTGGCGTTGCCCGGCGTGTAAACACTCCGAATTTATTACTGACGGCAGTTATGGTAGCGGTTTTGATTTACCTGATAAACATTGCCCTCAATGCCAAACACTAATGCAAAAAGACGGGCATGATATTCCTTTTGCTGTGTTCATGGGTTTTCACGGTGACAAAGTACCGGATATCGATCTGAACTTTTCCGGGGAATACCAGCCGATTGCGCATAAGTATACAGAGGAACTCTTTGGGCGGGACAATGTATTTCGGGCTGGTACTATTGCCACTATTGCCGATAAAACTGCCTACGGTTTTGTTAAAAATTATTTCGCTGATAAAGGTTATGCCGTCCGTAATGCTTACATTAATAAACTTGTCAGCGGCTGCACGGGCGTGAAGCGTACGACCGGACAGCATCCCGGCGGCATAATGGTAGTTCCGCGCGATATGGATGTGCATCATTTTACTCCCATCCAATATCCCGCTGATGACAAAAACTCTTCAACAATTACTACCCATTTCGACTATCATTCCATTAGTAGCCGTCTCGTAAAACTGGATATTCTGGGACATGACGATCCGACCGTTATTAAAATGTTGGAGGATCTTACCGGTATTGATGCTAAACAGATTCCTTTCGACGATGCAAAGACTATGAGTCTTTTCTCGTCAACGGAAGCGTTGGGATTGACGCCCGAGCAGTTGGGCACCACTGTGGGCACCTTCGGTATTCCAGAGTTTGGCACAAAATTTGTCCGACAGATGTTGGAAGATACGAAACCAAAGACATTCAGCGAGTTGGTCCGGATTAGCGGTTTTTCTCATGGTACGGATGTCTGGCTGAATAACGCCCAGGATTTAATAAAAAAGGGCATTGCCAAACTTTCTGAAGCCATTTCTGCCCGGGACGATATTATGGTTTACTTGATTCAGAAAGGTTTAGAACCTCAAATCGCTTTTAAGATCATGGAAGGCGTCCGTAAAGGAAAAGGGGTAAAGCCAGAAGATGTAGAGTATATGCGCTCAAAAGGCGTGCCAGAGTGGTATATTGAGTCGTGCCAGAAAATCAAATACATGTTTCCCAAAGCCCACGCGGTAGCGTATGTAATGATGGCATTTCGCATTGCCTATTGTAAAGTTCATTACCCGCTGGCATTTTACGCTTCCTATTTCACTGTACGGGCTACTGACTTCGACGCCGACCTGATAATCCAGGGCGAAGCCGCCTTGCGTTCCAAAATCAATGAGTTTGAACAGAAAGGCAATAATCTTTCGGCAAAAGAAAAAAGCCAATTAACCATAATGGAAATGGCTTTGGAGATGTACTTGCGCGGGTATATCTTTCACCCTGTCGATATATACCGTTCAGATGCAGCAAAGTTTTTAATCGTTGACAATGGGCTGTTGCCGCCAATAGGTTCGCTGCAGGGTGTTGGTGATACGGCTGCCCGCAATATTGTCCAAGCCCGCAAGGAACGTCCTTTTTCTTCGCTTGATGACTTACGCACTCGTGCGCGGGTGTCAAAGACAGTCATCGACACTTTGAAAGCTCATGGTTGTCTTGACGATCTTCCCGAAACTGACCAGATCATGCTTTTTGCTTAAATTTAGGGGTTAGGATAAAAATTTATAAGATGTTGGGATAGAGTACTTAACACAATCCCTATAATGGCTTTTCGCTTTACCTTTAGCAAGTTTTTGGTTATCATTTAAATGTTGGAGACGAATTTAGGAGGAGGCCTTTGTGCATACGATTGCCCTTATTGCCCATGATCGCAAAAAACAGGAAATGCTTGATTTTGTAATTGCCCACCGTGAAATATTGGCTAAACACAATTTAGTGGCCACGGCGACAACGGGAAAACTCATTAGCGAAAAAACCGGGCTGAAAGTTATCTCATATTTATCGGGCCCGCTTGGCGGGGATTTACAAATCGGAGCGCGGATCGCCTGCAAAGAGATTGATCTAGTTATTTTTTTGCGCGATCCTCTTACGGCTCAACCCCATGAACCAGATATTACTGCCTTACTGCGGGTGTGCGACGTTCATAATGTTCCAGTAGCGACGAATGAACGGGGTGCGCATTTGATGCTTACCGCATTACCATAAACGGGGATTTGGTGGGGAACGAGGATAGGAGAGAGAATTTGTGCCGATATTATTACTGGCTGCGGGAATTGTACTGCTGGACCAGTCGTCGAAAATTTATGTTTTGTCACGAATGCTGCCTGGCGATTCTATTCCGATTATTTCTGGCATTTTTCATATAACTCTGGTCCTAAATCCCGGAGCGGCATTTGGACTATTTGAACACCAAAGGATATTTTTTATCGCCGTAGCAGCCCTAATGCTAGGGGCAGTTGCTTATTATGTTCCACGGATCCCGACAGGCATGATGCTGCTGCGTTGGGGCACGGGGCTTATGGCTGGCGGCGCGGCCGGTAATGTAATCGACCGAATTAGGACTGGCTATGTTGTCGATTTTTTCGATTTTCGCATTTGGCCGGTTTTTAATATCGCTGATATTGCTATTGTTACCGGCGTGGCTTGCATTATCTTTACCCTGTTAAAATCGGGGCAGGAAAAGGATGACAGCCTTGACAAATAAAACATTTTCATTTATAGCAGAAGATGTAGACAAAGGAAAGCGGCTCGATTTGTTTTTAGTCGAGCGGCTGCCAGAATTATCGCGTACTCACATCCAAAGAATAATAGCTGCCGGCGAGGTAACGGTCAACGGCAAAGCAGGCAAGGCCAATTATAAATTAGCGCCCGCCGATTATGTCACCATCCGTTTGCCTGAGCCTAAACCAGCCGAAATAAAGGCTGAAGCCATTTCCCTTGATATTTTGTATGAGGACGAAGATATTATTGTAATAAATAAGCCCCGAGGAATGGTTGTACATCCTGCGGCCGGAAATTATGAAGGCACTCTTGTCAACGCCTTGCTCCGGCACTGTGATAGGTTGTCGGGAATTAACGGCGTTAGCCGTCCGGGGATTGTCCATCGTTTGGATAAAGATACATCAGGAGTAATGATGGTCGCTAAAACGGATCGTGCTCATCTTGATTTAGCGCGGCAAATCAAGGAGCGAACTGCCGGGCGTAAGTATGTGGCAATCGTTCATGGCAATATTAAAGAAAATCAGGGTATTATTAACGCGCCTATTGGCCGGCACCCTACAGATCGAAAAAAAATGGCCGTAGTTTTTACTAACAGCAAGGAAGCAATTACCACATTCCAAGTACTCGAACGCTTTGGCGACTATACGCTGGTAGAATGTAGATTGTTTACGGGGCGAACACATCAAATCAGAGTACATATGGCCTATATCGGTCACCCGGTTGTAGGCGACCCTAAGTATGGCCCTGGGCGTCAACGCTTCGCTATTATGGGGCAAGCGCTGCATGCTGCTGAATTGACCTTTCAGCATCCAGTAACAGGAGAACGTATGAGCTTCACAGTACCATTACCGGATGATATGCGCGCAATATTGGAGGAGCTGCGCCGCAGGTAGGATCTTTAAGGAGGATGGCAATGGCTGGATTAATAGAGAAAACGGTAATTATGGATGCCCAGGCGATAAGACGGGCGCTAATTCGCGTTGCTCATGAAATTATCGAAAAAAACAAAGGTACCGGGGATCTGATTTTAGTCGGCATCCGCACGCGGGGCGTGCCGTTAGCCGAGCGTCTGGCCCAAGAAATAAAAAAAATCGAAGGAGTAGAGTTGCCAGTCGGCATTCTCGATATTACGCTTTACCGGGATGACTTGTCTACGCTTGGCCATCAGCCCATTGTCCATGGGACACAAATTCCCGTCGATATAAATGGCAAAAAGGTTATCCTTGTTGATGATGTTTTGTACACCGGACGGACCGTCCGGGCGGCCCTTGATGCTATTGTCGACATCGGGCGACCGCGTTTAATTCAGCTGGCGGTTTTAATTGACCGCGGCCATAGGGAATTGCCGATCCGGGCCGACTATGTGGGGAAAAATGTACCAACGTCGCGGAAAGAGGTGGTCAGTGTGCAAGTAGAACCGGTAGATAAGGCCGACAAGGTTGTTATTAAAGAATTTGCCGAGTGAAATAAAGGCTGATGCGCTAGCAGCATCAGCCTTTATTTATCATCAATAAGGCTTGTTACAAGATTTTCGTCCGGTGTGACATAAAGAGTTTTTTGGTGCTCATAAATCACAAATCCTGGTTTGGCGCCGGCGGGCTTTTTTACATGCCGGCGTCTGGTAAAATCAACAGGGACATTAGATGATTGCCGGCCTTTGCTAAAGTAGGCCGCTACTTGTGCTGCTTCCCAAAGGTCTAGATCGGCAGGCTCTTCGCCGTGACACTGCAGGATAACGTGTGCTCCCGGGATGTCTTTGGCGTGCAGCCAAATGTCATCGGGGCGGGCAACTTTGAAGGTCACAAGATCATTTTGGGTATTATTCTTGCCTGCGATGAATTTAAAGCCGCCCCGCGTTGTCCCGGTTAAGGGTGTCGATGATGCCGGCACCTGTCGTCGGTTGCGACTATCTTGGGGAAGATAGCCTGCAGCAGCGAGTTCTTGACGGATTTCGGCAATTTCTAGCGAAGAAGTGGCCTGATTGAGAGATAGCTGAATACTTTCCAGATAAGCTAGCTCCTGACGGCATTGTTGCAGCTGGGCGGCAACTAATTTTTGGGCTCGCTTCAGCTTGTTATATTTAGCGTAAAGGGATTGGGCATTTTCAACTGGTGTTAGAAGAGGGTCTAGTTCGATGGTTACATAAGAGTCGTCTCCGTGACTATCATACAGATTTGGCAATTTTACCTGATTAACGCCTTTAGGGATTTGGTAGACATTCGCCATAATAATGTCGGCTAGCTGGCGCCATGTTTCGGCGGAAAGGGCTTCGTCACTTTCTTGCTTAAGGGTAGTTATTTTTCTTTGCAGGCGCGCTAACTCCGCCGACAAAACTTTTTCCAGAACGTCTTTGCCCGGTAGCCGCCGGATTTTATCGAGACCGAGAGCGAAAATAACCGCTTCGTTCATTGTTGGGAAAAAGCAAGTTTTATAGCCGTTTAAATGTTCAAGAGGGTAGGCGGCGAGAGCAATAAGGGAATCTTGATCGTCTACAACCACGGCGGGTTGAATCGAGCCATTGCGCAAAGGACTCACAAGGTCCTGAACTGCTTCGGCCAGAGAAGCAAAGTCGGCCGTATCAAGCTGGTCTATTTTAATATCGGCAGGCAGGCCTGCACGCCACACGAGCTCTTTGGCGGTGAGAGGGCCAATACCCACGGATACGTCAATTATCGCTTTGGTCAATAATCCATTTTTAACCGAACAGAGTTTAGTCAGGAAAGTTTCGGTTGTTATATCCAGTAAGTTGACGCCGTCCCGTGCCGGCGGATGCAGATAGGGCCTGCCGGGAAGCACTTGGCGGCGACGACTCAGGGAAGCCGGTATGCGCCGGATGGCGTCCACAATAGAATTGTCACGTATAAAAATGATATTGCTATATTTACCCATAAGTTCTACCGCTAGTGTTTTACTGGCGATACCGCCGGGATTCATCGCGAACGTCAATCGTTATGTAGGCAATGCGGTCTAGACCGTGTTGGGTGACGGCAGCAATGCGTCCGTCAACCAAGTGTTTACGAAGCAGCATGCAAAATGCTGATGGTATAGCCGGATTTTCCGGCGGGGTGTCGCTTAGGTACAAGCAGGGACTAGCGGGGTTTACAGAAATAATCAAGCGCAGTGTTTCGTGAGGCTGACGTACCCAGATTACCAGTGTATAATCATCTGGCTGAAAAATTTTATCAATCCGTCCGCCGGTTAGTTTGGCATTTAGTTCCCACAGCAGCGGTGCGAGCGTTAATCCTTCGATATTCATAGTCGTCCTCCATCATAATTTGGCATTAGTATAACATTAGCGCTTCAGCAGGTCAAACCTGGTCTAATTATTGTCGCACAGGAATAACATGGTTAAAGAAATCCATGTAGTGAGGTGGCTGGTATATGAATAGCGACAAATGGTATGCACGGACTGCAGATGAAGCGATAGCGTTCTGGCAGACCAATCCTTACGATGGTTTGTCATCTAGCGAAGTAAAAGCACGCTTAAATAAATTCGGGTTCAACCAAATGGCGGAAAAGCCGCCGGAGCCCTGGTGGAAATATTTTTTGGCCCAGTTTCAGGATTTTATGGTTTTGGTACTTTTGGCTGCAACGCTAATTTCTGCTTTTTTGGGTGAATACTCTGACGCCATAACCATCCTGGCGATTGTAATTATTAACGCCATTTTGGGTTTTATCCAGGAATACCGGGCCGAACGGTCTATGCAAGCTTTAAAGCAACTTGCCGCGCCGACGGCCAGGGTAATACGAAACGGCATGATTCAGCAAGTTGCCGCCCGCGAACTAGTGCCGGGAGATATTCTTGTCCTGGAAGCAGGGGACAAAATTGCCGCCGATGGACGCCTGATCGATGACCATAATTTGGAAGTGGAGGAGGCGGCCCTCACGGGGGAGTCGCTCCCTGTCCGTAAAGTCGCAAACCGTCAGTTCGGGGAAAACGCGCCATTGGGTGATCGAAAAAATATGATTTACGCCGGTACCAGTGTGACCCGTGGCCGGGGTAAGGCAGTCGTCTGCGCCACCGGTATGCGAACAGAAGTGGGGCATATTGCCGGGCTTATTCAGGCATCAGAAGAAGCGGACACACCCCTGGAGCGCCGTCTGGAGAATCTCGGACGATGGCTGGTCTGGGGCTGTTTGGCCATCTGCTTTGTTGTTATGGTCACCGGCATCTTTAAAGGAGAACCCTTGTTTCTTATGCTAATGTCCGGTATCAGCTTGGCGGTCGCGGCCATTCCGGAGGGATTGCCGGCGATAGTAACTGTTTCGCTTGCCCTTGGCGTACAGCGAATGATCAAACGCAATGCCATTGTTCGCAAACTGCCCGCCGTAGAGACGCTAGGGTGTACCACTGTCATTTGTTCCGATAAAACAGGCACGCTGACGCAAAATGCCATGACGGTTCGCCGGATTTATGCCGGAGGGCAGCTTTTCGACGTTTCTGGGACGGGTTATGACATTAAAGGAGAATTTTTCTTAAACGGGCAGGAATTTGACCCAAAAAAGGATAAGTCTTTACAACAATGCTTATTAATTGGCACTCTTTGCAATAATAGTGTGGTAAAACAGAACAATGTAAGTATTACAGGACTCTGGCGCAGAAAAAACGGTTCAGGATGGACAGTGGAAGGCGATCCTACCGAGGGGGCGCTTGTTGTTGCCGCGGCGAAAGCTGGTATTTGGCGCGAAACCGTTGAAAGAATGCAAAGTCGCACGGCGGAAATTCCTTTCGAATCGGAGCGCCGCCGGATGTCTGTCGTCTACCGGATGGCTGACGGAAGCCATGCTCTTTACGTTAAAGGTGCACCCGATACGGTTTTGGAACTTTGCCGTTATTATTACAACGGCACGACCGAAGTGCCCCTAACGCCGGAATTAGTTGCGTCCATCACATTGGCCAACGAGAGCATGACATCGCAAGCCCTGCGTGTTTTGGCCGTTGCCTATCGGAACCTTTCCCCTGCTGAAGCGGTAAATGTCAGCGACGCAGATGAGAGGGAACTTGTTTTTGTGGGCCTTATCGGCATGATTGATCCGCCACGGGAAGAGGCCAAAAGAGCTATAGCCTTGTGCAAGCAAGCCGGCATCAAAACTGTGATGATTACTGGCGATCATCGCAACACCGCCATTGCTATCGCCAAAGAACTGCAAATGTATAAGGATGATTCTGATAAAGCCCTTACCGGAGCGGAACTTGACGCTTTAAGCGATGTCCAGTTAGCAAAAATAGCCAATCAGGTATCAGTCTATGCCCGTGTGTCGCCGGCCCACAAGCTGCAAATTGTTCGTGCCCTCCGGCAAAACGGCCATATTGTGGCGATGACGGGCGATGGTGTTAACGATGCCCCTGCTATCAAGGAAGCCGACATCGGCATCGCCATGGGGATCACGGGAACTGACGTATCTAAGGAAGCTTCCTCCATGGTGCTCTTAGATGATAATTTCGCTACTATTGTCGGTGCGGTGGAGGAAGGCCGGGGCATTTACGATAATATTCGCAAGTTTATCCGCTATCTATTATCATGCAATATCGGCGAAGTGCTTACAATGTTTATTGCCGCCCTTGCGGGAATGCCTCTTCCGCTATTACCTGTCCAAATCTTGTGGGTCAATCTTGTTACGGACGGCCTGCCGGCCATGGCGTTAGGCGTTGATCCCAGCGACCCGGATATAATGAACCGGCCGCCCCGCCATCCAGCGGAAAGCATTTTTTCGCGTGGCTTAATCCGTAAAATTGTTACCCGCGGTATTCAAATTGGGTTAAGTACGGTCTTAGTTTTTGCCGCTGTATATTATTGGAAAGGCGATTTGCCGCTGGCGCGCACGATGGCCTTTAGTACATTGGTCTTCTGTCAATTGTTCCATGTTTTTGATTGTCGTTCCGAAGTATTAACCATTCATGAAATCGGCATACTTACCAATAAGTTTCTTGTATTGGCTGTTTGCTGTTCCATTACCATGCAATTAGCCGTAATCTATATTCCTATCTTGCGCGGTATTTTTGAAACAGCTCCTTTGTCGCTTATCGACTGGGTATGTGTGCTGGTTGTTTCCGGCTGGACCTTTATTCTTAGCACGTTACGGCATTTCTTGCGGCGGAGCCCCGGACGACGCTATGCCGTAAGTTATAGATAATTGCCAAGAGCGCATCAGGAGGAAAGAATAATGCAGTTTACAAAATGGCACGGACAAGGCAACGACTTTGTTATTGTAAATGGCTTTCAAGAGAAAATTGAGGACTATGCCCAAGCAGCGGTTAAAATTTGCGACCGCCACTTTGGGATAGGCGCCGATGGGTTAGTTATCGTCGGGCCGTCACAAGTTGCTGATTTTCGTATGCGCATATTTAACTCCGACGGTAGCGAAGCGGAAATGTGCGGCAATGTAACTCGCTGCGTCGCTCGCTATGTCTATGAGTACGGTCTTACGGATAAAACCAAAATTACTTTGGAGACTCTTGCCGGCCCCATCAAGCCCGAACTTATTTTTGAAAACGGTGTTTTGCGAACCGTCCGGGTTGACATGGGTGAACCGCGGTTAAAGCGGGCGCAGATTCCTATGATTGGCGAACCCGACTCAGAAGCCATTAATGTACCGCTGATAGTTAACGATAAGACCTATGATATTACTTGTGTGTCGATGGGCAATCCTCACTGCATAATTTTTGTGGACGATGTGGATGAAATTAATTTAGCGGCTGTAGGGCCGCTTATCGAAAACCATCCAACCTTTCCCCGTAAAACAAACGTTGAGTTTGTTCAGGTTCTAAACGACCATGAAATGCGGATGCGCGTCTGGGAGCGAGGCGCGGGTATTACCTTGGCCTGCGGAACCGGGGCGAGCGCAACACTGGTGGCAGCCGTATTGAACGGTAAGACGGGACGGGTGGCCACCATTCACCTGGATGGCGGCGATTTAGTTCTTGAATGGGGCAACGATAACCATGTTTATATGTCTGGTCCAGCCGTAGAAGTATTCCGTGGCGAATACTTATTGAGTTTGTAGATGACGGAGCCTCTCATTGAGGCTCCTTTTTAACTACGTACCTGGTATTTAAAGGAAATTTTTTGCAAACGATAAATATAATAATAATAAAAAAATAAGAGAATAGGGGGTGACGAAATGAGGATAGTTTGTGCCGCTGTCGTGGTTATGCTCTTGCTGTGCAATCAGGCTCTGGCAATTGCACCTGTTAACGCGGTGATGATGAAAGAAGCGCAAAGATATGGGATAGAGAAGGCCTATGTGTCCCTAGATGAATTTCTTATCGCTTGGACAGCCTATGAAGGACAGGCAGTTGTATTGGATGAAATGACTGAGCGCGCCCATTTGTATACACCGTATCTGCTTTTGGCCTGCGATGCGCGGGAAAAGACCCAAAAGTCTCAGCCTGTAAAACTAAGCGACAGCGAAAAGATATTGGCCGATTATGCCGGTTTTCTATCGTTCAGCGTCACTTTGGTCGGGGATAGTAAAGACTTTGCAAAAACAGTAAACGCCATTATAAAGCAGGGTCGGCGGAGTATTACTGCCGATCAGATTAACATACCTGGTGAAGCTACTGTCATTGTTAACAAAGGGGCGCAAAAACTCTACGTTATGCAAGCCTATCTTTATTTTAAAGAACGGAATATAGACGCGAACAAGCCAGCCATATTGGTTGTTACAGCGTATGACCAAAAAAAACGCGGCTTTTATTTTGACTTGCCAAACATTAAATAGAACGCGAATTAGATACTTTACGGAGGGCAGATGCTCCTCCTTTTTCTATTGCTTTTTTCCGGCGAAAAAAGGAATTATAGGAAGTAAGGCGAAGTAATTTAAAAAAAACATGGTTTAAATATATTTTTTGCCGTCAATAATAACAACGCGAAGGAAGGTGCATCATCTAGTGCTCAAAAGTATGACCGGATTTGGTCGTGGGGAATATATCGACAGCAATCATCGCTTTACCGTCGAAATCAAAGCTGTAAATCATCGTTATACCGAAATTGGTATCCGAGCGCCAAAAAATCTGAGTGCTTTGGAGGACAAAATTCGCCGTAGCATTGCCCAATCTTTGTTCCGAGGTCGCGTTGATATATATATTGCCATGGAAGAATTTGGCGAGCAGCGACGAATGGTTAGGGTTGACAAAGAATTGGCAATGGCTTACCATAATGCAATGAGAGAATTAGCCAGATTATTGAACAGCTCGACCGTGGATTTTACCCCGCTTATTGCAAGATTTCCTGATGTTCTGAAAGTGGAAGAAGAAGAGCAAGATGTTCTAAAGTTATGGCCCAAACTATCGGAAGCAATGGATGCAGCCATTGGCAATCTTCTCGCTATGCGTTTGGCCGAAGGCGCCAACATACAAGCTGATTTGACAATGCGAATTGCCAAAATAGAGACTTATGTTCAGCAGATTGAAGAGCGGATGCCCGAAGTGCTGGAAGAATATCGCGCCAAACTGCTGGCGCGTATGCGCGATGCCTTGACCGCTATAGGGGTAGAGCCTGACGAGACGCGGCTGCTCCAAGAAGTGGCTTGTTTTGCTGACCGGACTAATATTGCGGAAGAATTGGTGCGGCTAAAGAGTCATCTTGCCCAGTTTCGTTCTACTCTGGATGTCGGTGAAGCTGTGGGAAGAAAGTTGGACTTTATCGTGCAGGAGATTAACCGCGAAACCAATACCATTGCCTCCAAGGCCAACGATTTCACTATTGCGAATATTGTTGTTGAAATTAAAAGTGAGATTGAGAAGGTCAGAGAGCAAATCCAAAACATAGAGTAATATAGAATGTAATATAGTGTGAGTCGTGGCCAGAATTTTGTTAGGGGGAATTTATTATGGAAATTAAACTTATTAATATCGGTTTTGGCAATATTGTATCGGCTAACCGCATTGTTAGCATTGTTAGCCCCGAATCGGCTCCCATCAAACGAATTATTCAAGAGGCCCGTGACAGAGGGATGTTAATTGACGCGACTTATGGCCGCCGTACTCGCGCCGTCATTATCGCCGATAGTGATCACGTCATTCTCTCAGCTGTTCAGCCCGAAACGGTTGCCCATCGTTTGGCCAGCAAGGATACAAGCGAAGATACGGCCGAATAGATACTGAAAGGAGACTCGCAAATGACGCAGCAAGGGATCTTAATTGTGCTTTCCGGGCCGTCCGGGACAGGAAAAGGGACGATTTGCCGGGAATTGCTGCGTAATGATCCTAATTTAAATTACTCAATCTCAGCCACTACCCGCTTACCCCGTGCCGGGGAGGTGAACGGGGTTAACTATTGGTTTGTATCTCGCGAAAAATTTCAGGCCATGATTGAAAACGATGAGCTTCTTGAATGGGCCGAAGTGTATGGGAACTTTTATGGAACACCGCGGCGGTATGTAATGGACTTACTAAGCAGTGGCAAGGATGTTGTGTTGGAAATCGATATCCAGGGCGCGTTGCAGATTAAAAAGAAGTTTCCGCAGGGCGTATTCATATATATCTTGCCGCCTTCTTTGGACGAACTGGCGGAGCGCATTCATAAACGCGGGACTGACAGTGCGGAAGCGATTAAACAACGGTTAAGCTGTGTTACGGCCGAACTTAGTTGCGCTTATAACTATCATTATTTTGTGGTAAACGATGAAGTGGATCGCGCAGTGCAAAAAATAGCCGCAATCATAACGGCGGAAAAGTGCCGGGTGGAGCGCAACAATGGGTTGATTGATAGCATTTGTCAAACTTCACGGCGCGCAGCGAAACTTTAGAAGGAGGGATTCAGGTTGATTCATCCGTCCTTAGACGTATTAGTAGATAAAGTTGACAGTAAATATACATTAGTTGTTCTTGCCGCAAAGCGAGCTCGGGAAATCATGAACGGCGAACCGCCGCTTGTTGAAAGCAAATCGAATAAACCCGTCACCATAGCCTTGGAAGAGGTTGCTCAAGGCAAAATCACTTATGAGCGTACCAAGACAGGTATTAAGTAGGAGGACACCGTGTTGAAGGGCAAAAATATTGTCCTGGGCGTTAGCGGCGGCATTGCCGTGTATAAAAGTGTGGAAATAGTTAGCCGCTTGCGGAAAGCCGGAAGTTCGGTTCATGTTATTATGACCAAATCGGCTACCAAATTTGTTACGCCCCTTACTTTTCGGGAGATAAGCGGTAATCCAGTAGTAGTTGATATGTGGGAAGAACCCAAAAACTGGAATGTTCAGCATATTGCATTGGCCACTTTGGCCGATTTATTTTTAATAGCCCCTGCAACCGCCAACATAATTGGCAAAATTGCCAACGGAATTGCCGATGATATGCTTTCAACGACCGTGATGGCTACCCAAGCGCCGATAGTATTGGCGCCAGCCATGAATAGCAATATGTATCTAAATCCTATTGTCCAACATAACTTGCAAAAACTGGCTGAATTGGGCTATCACATCATTGAACCCGCAACAGGCATGCTGGCCTGCGGGGTGGAAGGCCCCGGGCGCTTGCCCGAGCCGGAGATAATTGTTGCCAAAGTGGAGGAACTGCTCCGGTCGCGTGGAGTATTGGCGGGCAAGCGAATTTTGGTTACTGCCGGCGGTACCCGTGAACCGCTTGACCCTGTTCGTTATTTAGGCAACCGGTCAAGTGGCAAAATGGGCTATGCTATAGCTGAAGCGGCAGCTCGCCGCGGTGCGGAGGTCATTCTCGTCTCCGGCCCCACCGCATTAACCCCGCCACTGGGTATTTTCGTAAAGAAGGTGGAAACGGCGGAAGAGATGCGGCAGGCCGTTTTGACCGAATATGCTGCCTGCGATGTAGTTATTAAGGCGGCGGCTGTGGCCGATTATCGACCGCGTGAAGTAGCAGAGCATAAAATTAAAAAAACCGGCGAGTCGCTTACCCTTGTTTTGGAAAAAAACCCTGATATTTTACGGGAACTGGGGGCGTTGAAGCGGCACCAAATCTTGGTGGGGTTTGCCGCTGAAACGCAGGACTTGCTTAGTAACGCTAAGGAAAAATTGGCCCAAAAAAATCTTGATATGATAGTAGCTAATGATGTTACGCTACCGGGGGCGGGGTTTAACGCCGACACTAATATTGTTAAGCTTATTTATCGTGATGGTAGTGTTGAAGAACTAGAGCGAATGCCGAAAACGCGTGTTGCCGAAATTATTCTTGATAGAGTTTGCGATTTATTGACAAAAAAAGGTTGATTTTTTCCTTGTTTTACTTTAAAATTGCTTTGGTGAAAATTACATATACTATACTCATCAAGAGTTGGTGGAGGGACTGGCCCGATGAAACCGCGGCAACCATTTGGCAAGTCCAAAACGGTGCCAATTCCGGCGTACGGCGCGAGATGGGGAGTATACGACAAAAGTCTCCCTTGTGGGAGTTTTTTTATTGATTAGGAGGTGCACAAATGGAAAAAAAGCGGGTATTATTTACATCGGAATCGGTTACCGAAGGGCATCCGGACAAAATTGCCGATCAAATTTCTGACAGTATTCTCGACGCAATCCTTGCCCAAGACCCCATGGCTCGTGTCGCTTGTGAAACTTTAGTAACAACCGGACTTGTCCATGTGGTAGGGGAAATCACAACTTCTTGCTATGTCGATATTCCGAAGATTGTGCGGGAGACCATTAAAGAGATTGGTTATACCCGTGCAAAATTTGGTTTTGACGGCGATACCTGTGGTGTAATGACATCAATTGACGAGCAGTCACCTGATATTGCGATGGGCGTAAATAAAGCACTGGAAGCTAAACGTGGCGAGATGGATGAAGTCGAGGCGATCGGTGCCGGTGACCAAGGCATGATGTTCGGCTATGCAACTAATGAGACCCCTGAGTTCATGCCACTGCCCATAGCTTTAGCTCATCGTCTGGCTCGCCGGCTGGCTGAGGTTCGTAAAAATGGCGAACTTGCTTATCTGCGTCCCGATGGAAAAACCCAGGTGACAGTAGAGTATGTAGACGGCAAGCCGGTCCGCGTGGACACCATTGTCGTTTCGGCCCAACATAGTCCTGATGTGGATCTTGCCACCATTGAAAAAGATATCATCGCCAAAGTTATTACTCCTGTTGTTCCCGGGGACATGCTGGATGCTCAAACCAAATATTATATTAATCCTACCGGCCGGTTTGTCGTTGGTGGACCACAGGGAGATGCCGGCTTGACTGGGCGCAAAATTATTGTTGATACCTATGGCGGTATGGCCCGTCACGGTGGCGGTGCTTTTTCCGGCAAAGATCCCACTAAAGTCGACCGGTCAGCTGCTTATGCAGCTCGCTATGTGGCTAAAAATGTTGTAGCCGCCGGCTTGGCCGATAAGTGTGAAATTCAGTTGGCCTACGCAATCGGTATTGCCCGCCCTGTATCGATTATGGTTGAAACTTTCGGCACTGCTAAAATTGCCGAAAGCCGCATTGTCGAACTTATTCAAAAACATTTTGACCTTCGTCCGGCCGGTATTATCAAGAGCCTTGATTTGCGTCGCCCAATCTACCGCCAGACGGCAGCCTATGGCCATTTTGGCCGAACGGATATTGATCTTCCGTGGGAACGAACCGACAAAGCGGAAATTTTACGGCGGGAAGCAAATCTTTAATTTAAACCGCTGGTACTGGCAATACTAACATCATAGTGATAAACCAAAGGGGGTTAGTATTGCAGTGCCTGCTTCAAAAGCAATTAAGAAGTCGGTATATTCGGTGGGTGGTCTTAAGGGTGATCATTGTCGTGACCGCATTGAGCACACCTTGAGCCATCTTGACGGGGTTACCGATGTCGATGTTAATCTAAATACCAGACAAGTTACCGTTGAGTATGACGCTAATGTAATCGCCAGCGGCTATATTGAAGAAACTTTGCAAATGCTCGGGTATTCCATCCGCGGGTAGGCTATTATGCGGTACCGTTTTACGCCGCTGGGGAAGAGTCGCTTGAAACGTTTCTTTAAACGTCAGCCTATGGATACGGGTTTTGAATTAGATGAGTTTCTGGTCGGGTATGAACAAAACGATGACAGGTAGCAGGTATTTTCCGACCTAAGCAAGAATTATACCGTACAGCGAAGTAGGATGTACTGTTTGCTGCAAACAGTACTCTTCTTTTTTATGAGGTGAAGAACATGGGGCGCATTGCGGAAGTGGCCGTTAATATTGCCGTACGTACTATCGCTGCTACCTTTTCTTATCTCATTCCGCCGGAATTGGCGTTTGTTGGCAGGGGGTGGCGTGTGCGGGTGCCTTTCGGCCAACGCGAGGCCGAGGGCTTTGTTGTTGCCGTTAAAGAGCAGGCCGAAGCGGAAGGATTAAAGCCTGTATTAAGCGTGTTGGATGATGAACCTTGGTTTGATGAAAATATGCTGCAAACAGCCGAGTGGATGAGCAATTACTATTTGTGCCCGCTGGCTGAAGCTTTGCGCCTGTTTGTGCCAGGAAAAGGAGAATTAAAAAGCCATATCGCTTACCGCTTGAACGAAAGCGAGAGCAAGCCAAGTTCTTCCTTATCATGCCAAATTTCAGACGAAATGAACCAAGTCCTTAATTATTTACGCGCAAAGAGCTTGACTGCACAACACCAACTGGTTAAAAAGTTTGGGCCGAACGTGTTAACTGCTCTCCGTAAATTGGAGCGGTTGAATTTGGTCGAACGGGCTGCAATGAGCATATCGAAGTTTCGCCCCCGGTATGAGCAGCGGCTAATGCTTGCTGTGAACCGCCGAGAAGCCGCAGAAACTCTTGACCGCCTAACTGGCAAGCCAGCGCAACAGCGGCTGCTGACAGTCCTTATGGAAGAGTCAGAACTAACACCAAATCGCTTAAAACAGTATAGGATTAGTGCGGATACTGTTAAGCGGCTTATTGCGGCCGGCTTAGTCCGCAGTGAACGGCGGCGGGTGATGCGAAATAGTTATGCACAGTTATGCCGCGAGCCGGCCCCGCAAGAAAATAGAATGGCACTGACGAATGAACAGCGTCAGGCCGTTACCCAAATATTAGCAGCTATTGCTTCAAGAGAGCATAAGTCTTTTCTTATTCATGGTGTTACCGGGAGCGGTAAAACGCAAGTATATATTGAAGCGGCAGCGGCAGCAAGACAGCAAGGGCGGCAGGTTATTGTGATGGTGCCGGAAATTGCCCTGACAGGTCAAACCGTTTCCCGGTTTAATGAACGGTTTGGTGAAGACGTGGTCGTGGTTCATAGCCGTCTATCAGCAGGTGAGCGTCACGATGCCTGGCAACGTATCCGGGCTGGCGAAGCGGGGATAGTGATTGGCGCTCGTTCTGCCGTATTTGCTCCTTGTACCCAAATTGGCCTTATTATATTAGACGAAGAACACGAGTTTACATATAAACAAGAAGAGAGTCCCCGCTATCATACGCGTGAGGTCGCCCTCATGCGGGCAAGACAGGCAGGAGCGTCGGTAGTGCTTGGCAGTGCGACTCCGTCATTAGAAAGTTATTATCAAGCCCTTGCGGGGAGACATGTTTTGTTAACATTGTCTGAACGCGTGGATGGCCGAGCCCTGCCGGCAGTAACGGTGGTCGATATGCGCGAGGAACTGGCGGCCGGGCGTCGGGGAGTAATTTCTCAGCCGCTACGCGAACTGCTAACGCAGACCAGGCAAGAAGGAGGGCAAGCCATTATTTTGCTGAACCGCAGGGGTTATGCCACGTTTGTGTTATGCCGAGAATGCGGGCATGTCTTGCGGTGTGAGCACTGTGATGTCTCGCTTGTTTATCACGCTACGGATAAAACGATTAGGTGTCATTATTGCCAAAAAACAAGGCAGGCGCCTAGCCTTTGTCCGGCTTGTGGCAGCCGTTATATTCGCTATTTCGGCACAGGTACGCAAAAGGTGGAAGAAGAATTGGCCGCGCTTTTTCCCGAAGCCCGGGTGGTAAGAATGGATCAGGATACTACGACCGGCAAGATGGCACATGAACGCATACTCTCTGCGTTTTCGCGGGGAGAATATGATATACTGCTAGGAACACAAATGGTTGCAAAAGGTATTGATATTCCCAATGTAACCGCTGTTGGCATTATTGCCGCTGATACATCATTGAATCTTCCGGATTTTCGTGCAGCGGAAAAGACATTTGCCTTAATAACGCAGGCGGCCGGCAGAGCAGGGCGGGGTAGTCAGCCCGGTCATGTTGTCGTCCAGACGTATAATCCCGAACACTATGCAATTAAAGCCGGCGCCGCCCACGATTACCACGCGTTTTATAATATTGAAGCTGCTTATCGCCGTCAACTGCATTACCCTCCTTTTGGAGGATTGATTAAATTAACTGTACACGGGACTGAAGAAACTCTTGTCTGTGGCCATGCGCAAAATTTGGCCGATGAATTGAACCGGGCGCTTAGTAGTATCGGAAAAACGCAAGTAGTAGGCCCGTTTCCTGCCCCAATTGCCAAGATTGAAGACATTTTCCGCATGAATATTTTGATCAAAAGTAATGCGATGGCAGAAGTTAAAGAAACTCTCGTCAGTATGGGGGTTGCTTCGCGGCGCGACGTTATCCTTGATATCGATCCACTTAACCTATTATAGCTATTATAGGTAGATAGCGTTTTTCCACTTTTTATGTTAGAATTGGACATAAGTAAGTAAGTACCGATTAAGGAGGTTGGCATGTCAGTCCTAGAGATAAAAAAAGCCGGCGATAAAGTTTTAAAAGAAAAAGCCGCGCCGGTAGGCAAAATTGACCGCAAAGTCAAACAATTACTGGATGATATGGCCCAGACCATGTATGCTGCGGAAGGAGTAGGGCTGGCAGCACCGCAGGTAGGCGTTTCATTACGAATTATTGTTGTCGATGTCGGTGACGGGCTTATCGAATTAATTAATCCTGTGATTGTTGCAGCAGAAGGCAGTGAAACAAATACCGAGGGCTGTCTCAGCGTTCCGGGGGTATATGGTGAAGTGGAAAGGTACGCCCAGGTAGTTGTCGAAGGTTTGGAGCGTTCAGGAAAAAAAGTGCGTATTACCGGGACCGGTTTGCTGGCACGAGCACTGCAGCATGAAATTGATCACCTTGACGGCGTGCTTTTTATTGAAAAAGCCAAAACATTATATAAGGGGCAAGGACAGGAATAATGGGGAAGCTGCGTGTTATATTTATGGGCACTCCTGATTTTGCCGTGCCGACACTAGAAAAACTGTTGGCTGCCAAGCACGACATCGTTGCCGTCGTCACTCAACCTGACCGTCCCAAAGGTCGGGGGCAGCGGATGGCAGCTTCGCCCGTTAAAGAGTTTGCGATAAGCCAGGGACTCCCTGTTTTACAACCAGAGAAAATTAAAGATCCTGTCTTTATTAACCACATGCTGCAGCTACGACCGGACGTTATCGTTGTCGTAGCTTTCGGCCAAATTCTCCCTCAAGGGTTGCTCGATCTGCCTCCGCTTGGCTGCATTAATGTTCACGCTTCTTTGCTTCCCCGATACCGGGGCGCAGCCCCTATTCACTGGGCAATTATAAACGGTGAAACGAAAACAGGCGTTACTACCATGTGGATGGATATTGGCATGGATACGGGGGACATGATATTAAAAGCTGAAACTCCTATCGGACCTGACGAAACGACAGGAGAGTTGCACGATCGGCTAAAATGGATGGGAGCTGAATTGTTAGTCCGATCGCTAGAACTGCTAATGGCTGGCAATGCCCCCCGGATACCGCAGGATAACAGCGCGGCCAGTTACGCGCCGCTGCTAACTAGGGATATTGAACAGGTGGACTGGCGCCGGTCGGCCCTAGAGGTCCATAATCTGGTTCGCGGTCTTAACCCCTGGCCCGGGGCGTATACGACGCACAGCGGTAAAACACTTAAAATTTGGCGTACACGGATTATCGACGGGCATGCCGGATCTGTTCCGCCTGGTACGGTGGTTGACGTGCGCCATCACGGGGTAGTAGTTGCTACCGGTCGAGGCCTTATTCAGCTCACGGAAGTTCAACCGGAAAGTAAGAAAAGGATGCAGGCCTGCGAGTACGCGCGGGGGTATAACCTTTGCGCAGGTGACATTTTAGGATAGAGGTGTAGATAATGATTGAAGTAGTACCCCGTCCTAAAAAACGATTGTTTTTAACCCTCGCCATCACCAGTTTGGGTTTAGCGGCCCTTTCTACATACGGCTTATGGAAAGTCAGTTTTCCCGGCCTGGCAAATATTAGCGCCTATCTGCCGCTTATATTAGGGGTTTTGTTAGCCGGCATTGTCCTGGCTATTACCGTAGGGGTAACAGGTATTATTTTGGCTATCTTGGGTGTACCCACTCCCGGAATTTTTCAGGGACTAGCCTGGTCAACCATCAATCTTCTCTTCCCGTTGGCGACCTCCATAGGCCGGTTGTTCGATATCAATAAGGAGCGGGTAGAGCGGTCTTTCATTGAGGTTAGCAATCATCTGGTCCGTAAGAGGGCGGTCAAAGTACAACCGGAACAGTTGCTTATTCTTACGCCCCACTGTATCCAGCAGGAGGCTTGTCCCCATAAAATCACTCGCGATGTTGCCAATTGCCGTGCCTGCGGCGCTTGTCAAGTCGGCGATTTGCTTGACCTGTCCCGCCGGTATGGGGTTCATCTCGCTGTCGTCACCGGCGGTACGCTGGCCCGAAAAATAATTAAAACCATTCGCCCCAAAGCGGTTCTGGCTATCGCCTGTGAGCGGGATCTGACGAGCGGGATTCAGGATGTCTTTCCCCTTCCGGTAATCGGCGTTCTTAATGAACGGCCTTGCGGTCCATGCTGCAATACACGGGTTAATCTGGAAGTCGTGGAACAAGCTTTGCGGGATTTTCTGAAATAGGGGATTAATGTGAACGCAAGAGAAGTGGCGCTAAAAGTTATCAACCGTGTGGATATCGACGGTGCTTATGCGAATATTGCCCTGGCTCAGGAAATGAGCCAGCGGGATCTTACTGATCGGGACCGACGCTTCATTACCGAACTGGTTTACGGCACGGTAAAAGCAGGCGCAACTCTAGATTGGATTTTGAGCCACTATAGTAGCCGCCCGCTGGACAAGATTCACCCGGTAATCCGCAATATTTTGCGTATGGGGATTTATCAGATCTTTTTTTTATCGCGGATTCCTGTTTCGGCCGCGTGCAATGAGGCTGTAAAGCTAGCCCAAAAATATGGTCATGCCGGGACAGTCAAATTTGTAAATGCTGTTTTGCGCAGTGCCGGGCGAAGCCCCGACAAGGTCGTTTATCCTGATAGGGAGCGGGACCCAGAAAAATACATTGCTCTTCGCTATTTTCACCCTGAATGGCTGGTTAGGCGCTGGGTTGCCAGATTTGGCGCCGCTATATGTGAGCGCCTGTGTGAGGCTAATAACGAGACGCCACCCCTTTCACTGCGAACCAATACCTTAAAGACAAGCCGGGCAGACCTATTGCGCCGCCTCGCCGGCGAAGGCGTGGTTTGCGAGCCTTCGGCCTGGGCGCCGGAAGGAATTTTATGTCACGAGTATCCTGCTTTAAGCAAGTTGGCATCGCTTCGCGCCGGCTTGTTTCAAGTTCAGGATGAGAGTTCAATGACGGTAGCCCATGTACTGTCACCGCGGCCAGGGGATTTTGTAATCGATGCTTGCGGCGCTCCGGGCGGTAAGAGTACCCATATCGCCGCTCTTATGGGAAATAAGGGAAAGGTGCTAGCTACAGACATTTACGAGCATAAGCTGGCTTTGATGCGTGATAACGCCGTCCGTTTAGGCATTTCCATTCTTGAAACGCAATTATTGGATGCCGTTAAACTTGGCGAATTATATCCCGGACAAGCTGACCGGGTGCTGGTCGACGCCCCCTGTTCCGGCCTTGGCGTCTTGCGGCGCAAACCTGACTCACGGTGGCGCAAAAACGAACAGATGCTAACAGACTTACCGCGTCTGCAACTCGCCATTTTGGCCAGCGCGGCCAAATGTCTAAAGCCTGGGGGAATTTTAGTCTACAGTACTTGTACTACGGAGCCGGAAGAAAACGGAGAAGTGGTAAAAAGCTTTCTAGCAACAAACCCTGAATTCATCCTTGAACCGGCTGGCCGCTATCTACCTGTGGGCCGGCAGGAGGAAATGGTACAGCTTTGGCCGCATGCGGACGGTGTAGACGGTTTTTTCATTGCCCGGATGGTGCGCAGAGGATAGGTGACCACTATGAAAACCAATATCTTTGGTTATTTTGCCCAAGAAATTTCCGACCTTATCGCTCAGTACGGCCTGGAAAAATATCGTGGACGCCAAATCGCCGAGTGGATTTACCGCCGGGGAGTGAGCCGCTTCGCCGATATGACCAATTTGCCCTTAAAAAAGCGGGACCTGTTGGCAGAGAATTTTACGATTGACACAGTCTATGTCATGGCAGCGCAGCATTCCGCCGACGGAAAAACGAGCAAGTTCCTGCTAAAGTTTACTGACGGCGCTGCTGTGGAAACGGTACTTATGCGTCATTCTTATGGCAACAGTCTTTGCGTTTCCACCCAGGTAGGATGCGGTATGGGGTGCATTTTTTGTGCTTCTACCTTGCAGGGTGTAGCTCGTAACTTAAGTGGCGGAGAGATATTGGCACAGGCTATTTATGTTAATAACCTGCTGCTCAGCGCGCAAACACGCCTTAATTCCATTGTTATCATGGGTTCCGGCGAACCTTTAGCTAACTATGACAATGTTTTACGGTTTATTCGCCTGTGTCATGAACCATATTGTCTTAACCTAAGCTACCGCAGCATTACATTGTCCACCTGCGGCTTAGTACCTGAGATGCGTAAACTTGCTGCTGAGGGTCTACCCATTACTTTAGCCGTGTCACTTCACGCGCCTAATAATGAGCTGCGCTCGCAAATAATGCCGATTAACCGGCGTTATCCTATCGAAGAAGTTGTTGAGGCAGCAGATTATTATGCGGCAACGACAGGGCGGCGGGTCACTTATGAATATACGCTTATAAAAGGCGTTAACGACGGACTCGAGCAGGCGTATGAACTTGCCAGGCTGCTAGCCGGGCGGCTGGCCAACGTGAACTTGATTGCTGTTAACGCCGTGCCAGAACGAGGGCTGTTGTGTCCCGATGAAAAACAGATTGCCGCCTTTGAGCAAACTCTATTGCGGCAAAATATTAATACCACAGTCCGGCGAAAAATGGGCGCAGATATTCAAGCTGCTTGTGGTCAGTTGCGAAAAAAAGTTTTAGCCCAGCAAGAAGCAAGGTAGTCCCGACCTTGCTTTTCTTGTTCGGCCAATATATAACGTATATAAATGGCGGTTTTTGACTAAAATGGAAATATTGCGTATAATAGACACAGTAATTGTTATGGAGTGTATTATGGCCAAGTTTTTACGCGCGTTGGAAGCATTTTTTACGAATTATATCGAAGGTTTATTTAACAAGGGAAAGACCGCAGGGCTTCAACCGGTGGAGCTCGCTAAGGAACTTGTTAAAGAGATGGAAAACCAACGGTCAGTAGGAGTAGAGAATATTTACGTGCCTAATCATTATACCGTTTTTCTCACTCCTCCCGATTACGAACGTATTACACCTTACGGACAAACTATCGCCGACGAAATTGCGGCATATCTTGCCAAACAAGCTAACCAGCGGGGCTATGTTATGCAGGGGCGGCCCAAGGTGGAGTTTATGTCCGACGCAAAGTTGCAGCAGGGCCAATTCCGGTTTGCCAGCCGGTTTACCGTTGTTTCGCCTAGCGAAAATTTAGCGGAAAAATCGCGAGATTTATCAGAAACTAAGGTTTATAAAAAGCTCGCCTCGCTCGAGGCGGCGCGCAAATCGGTTCCGCTTACCGGCATGATTACAGTAGTAGAAGGGCTAGATGCCGGCTTGAAGACTGATGTTGGCGTTGACCGCGTCAATATCGGACGGAGGGAGGGGAATGAGCTGCCGCTCACTGATATGAATACCTCCCGTTTGCATGCTTACATTGTTTTTGAGGAAGGCGCCCATGTCATATATGATGCAAGAAGTCTCAATGGGACTTATGTAAATGGGCATCGGATTACACGCAAGAAATTGTGCAACGGTGACCGCATTAAAGTAGGCAATTCGCTGATCTTGTACGAGGTGAATTAACGTGCCGGGAAAAGCGTTAGCTATGGCTATAGCCGGGACGATATTGCAGTATACTTTGCTGCTGCTTCTGTACTATTTTTTATTTCGGGTAGTCAAAATTATCTATCTTGACTTGCAAAACCCTAAAATAACAAACCCTACACTAGTTCATCCAGCCGATCTCAAGCCGGCGACACTTAAAGTGCAGGCGGCTTCGGTGCAACTCGCTCAGCCTGTTTTTGAATTGGCAGAAACGACGTCGATTGGGCGCAGTGATGCGAACGATATCGTAATTAATGAAGCCTACGTTTCTCATGAGCATGCTTGCATAAGTTTTTACAAGCAGCAGTATTGGCTTGCTGACCTTAACAGTACCAACGGAACATTTGTTAACGGCCAGCGAATAACCGGAGAAGTGCCTTTACGCAGTGGGGATATCATTAAAATCGGGTCAGTCAGTTTTAAGTTTGAGAGGTGATAGGATTGCCGGCCTTTGCAAAATCCGACATCGGACAGGTCAGAAAAAATAATGAGGATAGTTATGCCTGTATTTACCCTCGTTTATATATTGTTGCAGACGGAATGGGTGGCCATGTAGCGGGTGAGATCGCCAGTAGCCTGGCAACCAAAACGGTCAGCGAATATGTGCAGCGGCACGATGATGATAGTCCGGAAGTTATTTTAGATCAAGCAGTAAACGAGGCCAATAGAATTATTTATCAAATGGCCCAGTCTAATCCGGAATATGCCGGTATGGGGACGACCATTGTTGTTGCTTTTGTCGATGGGGAAAAAGTTTACTGGGCTTATGTAGGGGATAGTCGCATTTATTTAATTAGTGAGGATGGCATGCGGCTTCTCACCGAAGACCACTCTGTCGTTTGGGAACTGGTAAAAAGCGGTACCATCACCTTAGAAGAAGCGAAAAATCACCCACATCGGAACATCCTCACCCGTGCCTTGGGGACGAGTGAATCAGTACGGGTGGATCTGGGTAAAACTGATTGGCGGGTGGGTGATTTTTTGCTGTTATGTACTGATGGTTTGACCAATATGGTCAGTGAACAGGATATCTTTCAGACCATCCAACGCTATAAAGCAGACGGAGAAAAGGCTCTTGACGAATTAGTCGGGCGGGCTAACGCAGCTGGCGGATTAGATAATATTACGGCAATCCTAGTGCAGCGAGAAAAGTGAGGTTTCGCAGCATATGCAAAGTTCAGACTCTATTCGACGCTGTGAGCGGGGGCTGCTATTTATTGCCGGCCTAATTCTCCTTAATGGCATTGCCGCAGTACAATTGGCTGGCGGCAGCATAAATCTTTCCTACCTCGCAGCAAGTGTTGCGCTTTGTTTAGCATGGTTTGCCGCCCATAATATAGTGAGAAGTAATAAGGGCTGCAAGGGTGACCCGCTGCTTCTTCCCACTGTCGCCGTCCTCGTCGCTATAGGGTTGACGATTATCTTACGCCTGAAACCACAGCTTTTTTTGATGCAAACATTGTGGGTTGCCATAGGGCTCGTTGCTTTTCTTGTTGTCTGTAACCTTGGCCGGCGACTGGAGGAAATAGCCATCTATAAATATACGCTCGGCATGATTGGGATTGTCCTGCTTCTTGCCACTATTCTTTTTGGTGTAGAGGTTGGGGGCAATAAGAATTGGATTGTACTCGGCCCAGTACGTTTTCAACCATCTGAATTTGCTAAGCTTTTTATTATTTTGTTTCTAGCTTCTTATTTGAATGAGCGGCGGGAGGTACTAGCTTTTGCCACCAGGCACTTCGGCCCCTTAGGTATTCCTCAAATGCGGTTTATTGGGCCGCTTGTACTGGTATGGGGCTTTGCAATGCTAATGCTTATTTTTCAGCGTGATCTAGGCTCGGCATTGCTTTATTTTGCGACAACATTGATCATGGTCTATTTGGCAAGCGGCCGTATTAGCTATATTGTCATAGGCGTGATATTATTCCTCGCCGGCGCAGTAATCTGTTACTATATTTTCCCGCATGTTCGGACAAGAGTTGATATTTGGCTTAACCCATGGGCAGACCCTATGGGACGGGCCTACCAAATTGTGCAATCCCTATTTGCGTTTGGGGCAGGTGGAATACTGGGAAGCGGTCTTACTTACGGCTTTCCCGACTCTATTCCTGAAGTGCATACTGACTTTGTCTTTGCAGCCATTGCCGAAGAAATGGGCTTTGTCGGCGTTGCTGCAGTCTTGACTACATATCAAATACTTATTTATCGCGCTTTCCGTATTGCCCTGAAGGCCATTTCTCCCCTTCTGACCTTGGTTGCCGGCGGACTTGCCGTTTTTTTGGCGCTACAGATTTTTTTGATCATTGGCGGAGTTGTTAAATTCGTACCACTTACCGGCATAACGTTGCCATTTATCAGCTATGGCGGCAGTTCTGTCGTCTCCAATTTTATGCTTGTCGGCCTTTTATTCGCCGTTTCAGAAATGAGGGCGGTTGATGCGTAACGATATTCCGGCAAATTTGCGTAGAGTAGCTTTAATATTGACAGGTTTATTGGCAATCTTATTTCTCTATATCAGTTTTATACAAATTTTTGAAGGAAACCAGCTGACCGCGCATCCTTTGAACCGGCGAGCAACGGAAGCGGCGCGCCGAGTGCCGCGCGGTGAAATACTTGATCGCCATGGTGACAAATTAGCTTATAGTGAACGCGATTCTGAAGGAACTTATCATCGCGAATATCCATATGGCGCCATTTTTGCCCACTTAGTCGGATATGATAATCCCAAATATGGGAAAGCGGGGCTAGAGGGGACATTTAACGGGGAGCTTTCCGGACTAACGCATCCCGAGCGGCATCTCGGCGCAATTGTCCGTTTATGGGGGCCTATTCCCGGCAATCACTTGGTTCTTACCGTAGACAGGGCTTTACAGCAAGCAGCATATCAGGCTTTAGGCGGGCACCGTGGCGCGGTAGTAGTCATAGATCCTAGAACAGGTGCTATTTTGGCAATGGTGAGTAAACCGGCGTTTAATCCCAACACGCTCGACCGGGATTGGGAAAAAATAACTTCGTCTGCTGATAGTCCGCTGCTCAACCGGGCGACGCAAGGACTGTATCCGCCGGGATCCACTGTCAAAATTATGATAGCGGAGGCGGCATTGAGAGAAAAAATAACTGATATTAATAAAGTATTTAAATGCGACGGAAAATTAAAAATCGGACCTGATTATGTCTTGAATGAGGCGAGTTTACGCGCGCATGGCAGAGTAAACTTAGAGGAAGCATTGGCCGTTTCCTGTAACGTTACTTTTGGCTCATTGGCCCTCGAGTTAGGACGCACGAGGATGGCCAACCTTTTTGAACGTTATGGGTTTACTCGTTCTATTGGCGAAGAGTGGCAGGAAAGCCCTGTCCGGCTACCGGTTTTTAGCCGATTGGGCGATGGCGACCTGGCGCAAACAGGAATTGGACAAGGGAGTCTTTTGGTGACGCCGCTTCGTATGGCGCTAATTGCAGCCGCTTTTGCTAATAATGGGAAGATTATGAAGCCCTATGTAGTCGAGAAGATTGTCGCGGCTGACGGCACCGTTATAAATGAGTTTAAACCTAGCGAGTGGTTGACGCCGGTTGAACCGAATCTTGCCAAAGTTGTTGGGCAGATGATGGTGACTGTTGTCGCAGAAGGCACGGGTAGTGCGGCTCGTATTGGCGGTATTAAAGTTGCTGGTAAGACGGGAACAGCCGAAAATCCGCACGGCGCACCGCATGCCTGGTTTATCGGCTATGCGCCGGCCGACAATCCTGAAATCGCGGTTGCGGTATTAGTCGAAAATGGCGGGGCTGGAGGGGAAGTTGCCGCGCCTATAGCCCGCCAAATTATAGCTCACCAATTATATTGAGGGGGTGACGTTTTTGCTAATTAATCGAACTCTGGATAATCGCTACACCATCCTGGAACGTATCGGTGGTGGCGGTATGGCTGACGTTTATCGTGCTCACGACAAATTGCTTGACCGTTCGGTAGCGGTAAAAGTGTTGCGCTCCCAATTTACCAACGACGAAGAATTCGTCACCCGCTTCCGCCGGGAGGCTCAGGCTGCTGCCCGTTTGTCCCATCCGAACATCGTTAACATTTATGACGTCGGCCACGACGAGGATATATACTATATCGTCATGGAGTACATCTCGGGGGAAACACTCAAAGACAAGATTTTGCGCGAGGCTCCTTTGCCGGTCGAAATGGCGGTACGCATTGCACTAGAAATCGCGGAGGCATTGGAACATGCCCATCAAAGCGGATTAATCCACTGCGATATAAAGCCGCACAACATTCTGATGACACGCGCGGGCAGGGTGAAAGTTACCGATTTCGGCATTGCTAGAGCGGTAACATCGGCGACTATGACCCAGACAGGGACGATTATCGGTTCTGTTCACTATTTTTCGCCGGAACAGGCCAAAGGTTCCGTTATTGGTGCCAAGTCTGATATCTATTCTCTTGGCGTTGTTCTTTATGAAATGCTGACCGGAACAGTGCCGTTCACCGGCGAAACACCTATTAGCATTGCTTTGAAGCACTTGCAGGAAGAACCCAAACCGCCGCGCGAAGCAAATCCGGAAATTCCGCCGCTCCTTGAAGCAGTGGTACTTAAAGCTATGGCCAAGAATGCCGATGCACGTTTTGGCGATATTAGCGAAATGATTGCCGATTTAAAACTAGTACAAAATTATTTGCGGGATGACCGCACCCGACGACTATCGCGCGAAGATTTCCCTACCCAAATATTACCTCGGATTGCCGCGCCGGAAGGGAACATCCAGCATCAGCCTGAAGATGAAGCTAAGCCGCTGCCGACACCGTCTCCTGCCAAATCGCGGGGATGGATCTGGGCGTTGGCCGCGCTGCTTATCTTTGCCTTTGCCATAGGAGCTTTTTTGGCTTATGGCAAGTTTTGGAGCCTCAATGAGGTTACCGTTCCCAATGTTGTAGGGAAACATATTGACAGCGCCCGCAATATTTTGACTAGCCAGAATTTGCGGGTAAGCGTTACTGAAAGCTTTAGCGACAAAGTACCGGCCGGATACGTTATATCACAAAGCCCGGAGGCGGGCGCCGTAGTTAAAGAACAGCGCATGATCAACCTCGTTGTCAGTAAGGGCGGGGAGGTAACGGCTGTTCCCGATGTACGAGGATTAAATAGACGTGATGCTGAGCTGCAGATTCGTAATGCCGGTCTTGTTTTAGGGCGAATTGATGAACAGTTTTCCGCTGATGCTGCTCAGGACACGGTTATTGCGCAGAACCCACGGCCGCCAGCCCAGGTAACCAAAGGAACGGCAGTTGATATTGTTATTAGCAAAGGTGCAGGGCCACGCCGTATTGTTTTGCCTGATTTTCGTGGGTCACCAATAGGTACTGTTAATACCCAACTTGACAGCTTAAAGCTGAAACTTGGCAAGGTAACCGAAGCGCCAAGTGATAAATATCCGCCGGGCACAATCACGGATCAAAATCCGGCGCCGGCTTCCGAAGTTATGGAAGGTTCATCTGTAGACTTTGTTGTGGCGAAAAGCCCGGCCACGGCCGTCAAACGGGCGGTTGTCCAAATTACGGTACCGGAAGGGCCAATTCGTCAGGCTATTCAAATTGTCGTTACTGACACGAACGGACGGCGTGTTGTCTATGAAGCAGTTCATAAACCAGGCGAGCGAATAGAAAAAACAATTGAAGGTGTTGGTCAGGTACGTGTGCAAGTATACATCAACGGTGTTCTTCTGCAGGAACAGACATTGTAGGAGGGCTGGAGATGTTGCGGGGCGTTGTGGTAAAGGCCTATAACAGTTATTACTATGTGCAGACAGGTGACAAGCTGACCATGTGTACATTGCGCGGCCGTTTTAAGAAAGAACGCTTTTCGCTGCTTGTGGGCGACGAAGTAGAATATTTGCCGCTTGATGAAGGCAAAGGCGTAATAGAGACAATCCTTCCCCGCCGTAGCATGTTAAAACGGCCGATGGTAGCCAATGTTGACCAGGTTATTTTAACTTTTGCGGCAGCCAGCCCTGACCCCAGCTTTGTTATAATTGACCGTTTTCTGATATTAGCCGAACTGTCACAGTTAAATGCCCAAATTTGCTTGAATAAGATTGACTTGGCGGATGCGGCTGAGATAGGTCAAATTGTAGATCTTTATCGCAAAATCGGTTATTCTGTTCTGGAGACATCTGTAAAGACCGGCCAGGGAATTGATGAATTACGGCGCCAGCTTTACGGGCGAATTACCGTGTTTGCCGGACCATCAGGCGTCGGAAAGTCTAGCTTGCTGAATGCCGTGGAACCAGGATTGTCATTGGTGACAGGCGAAATTAGCATAAAAATCGGGCGGGGTAAACACACGACCCGTTTTGCCGAACTTCTACCCTTAGCGGGCGGCGGTTTCGTTGTTGATACTCCCGGCTTTAGTTTTACTGAGTTTGCCGATATTGTGCCGACCGAGTTGGCGAGGGCATTTCCGGAGATTGCCGCAGCAGCTCCGGCCTGTAAGTTTAATACCTGTCTTCATCACAAAGAACCACAGTGCGCTGTCAAACAGGCCGTTACCGATGGCTGTATCGCCGCGTCACGCTACGCTTCTTATCTTGAAGTGCTTAGTGAAGTACAGGAAAATAGGAAAGGATATTGAACAATGGTCAAAATTGCGCCATCACTTCTTGCCGCAGATTTTACCCGTTTGGCAGAAGAAGTTTTGAAAGTGGAGCAGGGAGGCGCCGATTTACTTCACTTAGATATTATGGACGGACACTTTGTGCCAAACCTAACTTTTGGGGCGCCTGTAGTAGCAGCGTTGCGCCAAGTGAGTAAGCTGCCATTCGATGTACACCTGATGATAACCAACCCGCAGGATCACATTAATGCTTTTATCAAAGCGGGGGCAGACTTGATTACTGTCCATGCCGAAACACACCCCCATCTGCATCGTTTACTGCAAACTATTAAAGACCAGGGCGTGCGAGCCGGTATTGCCTTAAATCCGTCCACACCGCTTGTCACCATTGAAGAGGTCTTGCCTTATGTAGACATGGTGTTACTGATGAGTGTTAACCCAGGATTTGGCGGTCAACAATTTATTTCGACCGTACTAGATAAAATTCGCCGTCTACGGCAAATGATTACGGAACGAAATTTGCCGGTGGTAATTGAGGTAGACGGTGGCATAAATGCTGAGACAGCTCCGGCTGTTATTGCTGCCGGTGCTACGATTTTAGTGGCTGGTTCGGCCGTCTACGGGGCGGTTGATGCAGCGCAGGCAATCGCTAGCCTAAAGGGTTTGGATTAATTATTGTCGCTTGTTGATTTTTCCTAAAGCAAGTGCTAACATATATACTGGACAATTAAATAGTTGGGGCCTTTGGGGCTAGGTGAAAAAGAGTAATCTTTTAATTCCTGACCGGCGGTACAGCCCGCGAGCCATTATGGTTGATCCGGTGAAATTCCGGAGCCGACAGTATAGTCTGGATGGGAAAAGGCCGGCATTATTATCTATTGCTGTTCTATTTCCTAAAGACTACTCTTTAGGAATTTTTTATTTTTGGGGGATGCCAGATGAACCATGAAAGCTATATGCGCCGCGCGCTCGCCTTAGCACGCAGAGCTGAAGGGCAAACAAGCCCTAATCCGATGGTAGGCGCCGTCATTGTTAAAGACGGAACGATTGTGGGTGAAGGGTGGCATCACCGGGCAGGGACGCCACACGCCGAAATTCATGCCATAAATCAAGCAGGCGATTTAGCAAAAGACGCAACTTTATATGTAACATTAGAACCCTGTTCGCATTACGGGCGTACAGGACCTTGCGTGCAAGCGATTGTTCAGGCAGGGATTACCCGAGTTGTAGCGGCGATGACGGATCCTAATCCGCTGGTAGCGGGACAGGGATTTAAGTTTTTAAGAGAGAACGGCGTGGAGGTAATCGAAGGCGTGCTGGCTACGGAAGCAGCACAGTTAAATGAGGTTTTTATTAAATGGATTACAACCAAAATGCCTTTTGGTATATTGAAGACCGCCATGAGCCTTGATGGTAAGATTGCTACATATACCGGACATTCCCGGTGGATCACGGGTTTACCGGCGCGCACTCGTGTTCATGAATGGCGTAGTAAGTATGATGCCATATTGGTTGGTGTTGGCACCGTGGTTGCAGACAATCCCGAGTTGACTGCCAGGCTGATTCCTAATGGTAAGAACCCGCTACGTATTGTGGCTGACAGTTTGGCACGAACCCCCCTAAATGCCAAAATCGTTACTGACGGAAAAGCGCCTACCATTATTGCTGTAACACCCGAGGCGCCTTCTGACAGGATAGCGGCCCTCAAGGCAAGTGGAGCGGAAGTAATTCAAGTTGCACGCGGACCTGACGGGATTGATCTTCGTAGCTTATTTGCCTATCTGGGTTCACGGTCTGTTACCAGCGTGATGATTGAAGGCGGGGGAGCCCTCGGTGCTTCAGCTTTGGCCGCAAATGTAGTTGATAAAGTTTATTGGTTCATTGCCCCAAAGATAATTGGCGGCCGCTCGGCTCCCGGCCCGATTGGTGGTATGGGTGCGGAATATTTGGAGCAGGCTGTTGAACTTGAGAATACGGCTATTGAATGTGTCGGCGAAGACTTTTTAGTTACCGCCTATATAAAAAAGCGGGAGGGACGGGATGTTTACCGGACTTGTGGAAGAGTTAGGCCAAGTTAAGGTGGTAGCGCGTGGTGCCAAGTCGATACGTCTCACCGTCACAGCGCGGAAAGTATTAGATGATGTGAAAATTGGCGACAGTATAGCCGTTAACGGAACCTGTCTTACCGTTGTAGAGTTTGGTGAAAATTGGTTTACCGCCGATGTAATGCCTGAGACGGTAGCGCGCACTGTTCTTGCCCATCTTAAACCCGGGGATGCGGTTAATCTAGAAAGGACCTTGCGGTTAGGTGATCGGCTAGGCGGTCATATTGTGACCGGTCATATTGATGGTATCGGTTACATCCAGGCTAAAGAGCGTAGTGATAATGCCGTAATTGTGCGTATTGGCGCCGGTCCGGAGGTTATGCGCTACATTGTCCGCAAAGGCTCAGTGGCTATCGATGGGGTGAGTCTTACCGTCATAGACTATGGTTCCGATTGGTTTACTGTCTCTCTTATTCCTCATACCGCTGCTGTGACCACGGTAGGTCTTAAAGGAACGGGCGCCCCAGTCAACCTCGAGGCAGATATTATTGGTAAATATGTGGAAAAATTGTTAGGCCAGAAAGAACCGGACACGCCGACTGCAGGGAAACTATCACTTGCTCTGCTCGCGCAGCACGGCTTTTTGGATTAGCAACAGAAAGGTGGCTTTTCTATGACCTTTAAATTTAATACCGTTGAAGAAGTTATTGATGACATCAGACAGGGCCGAATCGTTGTAGTTGTGGATGATGAGGATCGGGAAAACGAAGGCGACCTTCTTATGGCTGCAGAAAAAGTAACACCAGAAGCCATTAACTTTATGGCAACTTATGGCCGGGGGCTAATTTGCATGCCGATAGTTGGCAGTAGGCTAGATGAGCTGGGAATTGGCGCTATGGTTGCCGAAAATACCGATACACATTGTACTGCTTTTACTGTGTCTATTGATGCTAAAAATGTAACAACCGGTATCTCTGCTTATGAGCGAGCATTGACGATCAAGACAGTACTTGACCCTGCCACTACGCCTGACGACATACGTAAACCTGGGCATGTTTTTCCGCTACGGTATCGCGAAGGAGGTGTTCTCCGCCGGGCAGGCCATACCGAAGCGGCAGTTGACCTTGCAAAACTGGCCGGTCTGTATCCAGCCGGTGTAATCTGTGAAATAATGAATGATGACGGCACAATGGCGCGTGTTCCCCAGTTAATGGAATTTGTCAAGAAGCATAATTTAAAAATTGTGACAATTGCTGATTTAATTAAATACCGTAAGCAACACGAAAAATTTGTTGTCAGAGTTGCCGAAACAGAACTGCCGACTAAATACGGTAAATTCCGTTTAATCGCCTACGAAAGCGAACTGGATGGCCAATGCCATGTCGCACTCGTAAAAGGTGACGTGAGTGGTAAAAAGAATGTGCTCGTCCGCGTTCACTCGGAGTGTTTGACTGGTGATGTTTTTGGTTCGCAGCGCTGCGATTGCGGTGAACAATTGGAGGCTGCGTTGCGCCAGATTGAAAAAGAGGGTCAAGGCGTACTGCTGTATATGCGTCAGGAAGGCCGTGGTATTGGCCTGGCTAATAAAATTCGGGCCTACGCTCTCCAAGATAAAGGCAAAGACACGGTAGAAGCCAATGAACTGCTTGGTTTTCCGCCGGATATGCGTGACTATGGGATTGGTGCGCAAATCTTGGCTGATTTAAATTTATCAAGTATCCGCCTCTTGACCAATAATCCGCGCAAGCGGGCAGGACTGGAGGGTTATGGTCTAACTATTACGGAGCGCGTACCGCTGGAAATTAAAGCCAATAAATTTAATTGCCGGTATTTATCGGTAAAAAAATCAAAATTAGGGCATTTACTCAAACAATACGAGGAGGCATAGCCATGGTAAAGATTTTTGAAGGTAAATTAACGGCACAAGGATTGCGGTTTGGTATTGTCGTTGCTCGCTTTAATGAATTTATTACCAATAAACTGCTGAGCGGTGCCTTGGATGCCCTTCAGCGACACGGAGTATCGGACGAAGATATTGAAGTTGCGTGGGTGCCAGGAGCGTTTGAAATTCCCTTGATTGCCCAAAAAATGGCAGCAAGCAAAAAATATGATGCTGTTATCTGTCTAGGCACAGTCATTCGTGGCAATACCCCGCATTTTGATTATGTATGCGCGGAAGTTTCCAAAGGGGTTGCCCATGTCGCTCTTGCTTCCGGAATACCAACCATTTTTGGTGTGTTGACTACCGAAACAATCGAACAGGCGATTGAACGGGCAGGTACTAAGGCAGGCAATAAAGGGTTTGATGCGGCAATGACAGCTATCGAAATGGCTAATCTTTTAAAGGTTTTGTAAAATATTTCCAGGAAATAAACTTTTCAGTTGTGGGGGCAATATACCGTGAAGATAGGTATTGTGAGTGATACCCATGGTTGTGCAGCAACATGGCGCAAAATATACAATCGTTATTTTTGTGACATGGATGTAATTATTCATGCCGGTGACGTTCTTTACCACGGACCGCGCAATGTTATTCCTGACGAATATGACCCGAAGGCGTTAGCCGAAGAGCTAAACAATTGTCCAATCCCAATTGTTGCAGCTTGCGGCAACTGCGATGCCGAAGTAGATGGCATGGTATTAAACATTCCGATCCAATCCCCATATACTTATCTGCGGCTGGAAAATATATCTGTGCTTGTAACCCATGGCCATAATTTAAGTGATGATGCTAAACAGGTGCTTGCCGAAAAAATGAAAGTTTCTCTTTTTATCAGCGGGCACACTCATGTGGCTGTTCTTGCCAAGCAAAATGGCCGTATCTTTCTAAACCCGGGATCGCCGGCGATGTCTAAGCGTCCTGACGGCATAGGTACAATTGCCCGCATCATCGGAAGTAAGCTCGAGGTTTTAGATATTCAGACCGGTAAGGTATTAATGACGGAAGAATTTAGTTAATAGGGGTATTTAGTTTATATGGAAGATCATGTTATTAGGGCAACTGCGCCAGGGTTGCGTGCCTTTGCAGCTGTTACGACCAATTTAACTGATGAGGCACGGCGGCGGCATAATTGTTATCCCGTAGCTGCTGCGGCACTAGGCAGAACGATGACGGCTGCGCTACTACTAGCAACGAATTTGAAAGCAGACGAAAGTATTACCGTCCGCATTAGCGGGGACGGCCCACTGGGAGAAATTATTGCCGATGCCACCGCACGGGGTTCAGTTCGCGGCTATGTGAAAAACCCGCAGATCGATTTGCCGTTGCAGGAAGGTAAACTTGACGTCGGTAAAGCGGTAGGCGCTGGCAATATTTTTGTTACACGATTTACCGGGTTGAAGCGGCCTTTTACCGGAAGCGCCCCGTTAGTGAGCGGCGAAATTGCGGAAGATGTTACCAATTATCTCTTGACTTCGGAGCAAACGCCATCAAGCGTCGCTTTGGGCGTATTGGTCGGTCCTGACTATACCGTGCAGGCGGCTGGCGGATTTTTAGTTCAAGCTCTGCCGGGTGCGGCAGACGAAGTTATTGATAAATTAGAGCAAAATCTGGCGTCGTTAAGGCCTGTATCTCACTTGATAAAGGCAGGATATGGCGCCGCCGATATACTGGAAAAAATTTTTACAGGATTGTCAATAAACCTGTATGAACCAAAAAAACTTACCTTTCATTGTCCTTGTTCGCGCGAGCGCGTGGAACGGGTTCTTATCAACCTAGGCGAGCAAGAGTTGACAGATATGATCAAAGAAGGACAAGCCGAACTAGTTTGTCACTTTTGCAATGAAAAATATTTTTTTAACAGTCAAGAACTAGCAGCCATTTTGCAACACATAAAACAAGGGGCGACTTGATGTCGCCCCTTAACTAACTAAATTAGATTGCCCGTTGTACTTTTCCGGATCGTAAGCAGCGGGTGCAAGTATTAATCCGCTTAATTTCACCATTCACTACTGCTTTTACGCGCTGAATGTTTGGTTTCCAGGTGCGCTTGGTTTTTAAATTGGAATGGCTAACGTTGAAGCCGCTACGTTCGCCTTTGCCACAGATTTCACATACATTTGCCATCTATTCCACCTCCTTTTAAAGAAGACAACCCATCCTTCAAACTAAACACAATTATTCTATCACAGGAAACTTAGGGTGTGCAAGGGTTGGCAGAATAATATTGCCGTTTCAGGAAGGATTTCTTAGACATATATTGAAAGTAGAACAAAAAAAGAGAGGGGAGGCGTACCCTTTGATTACTAAAGAAATGCCGATAATGGCCGTCTTGCGGCTGCTGCCGCAGGCCCGCGAAGTTTTTATCCCGGCATGGAATGGGATGTATTGGTTGTATGGGATCGGCTACGGAAACAATCGAAAAAGGAGCCAAAATGCATGACGTTGATTTAGAAACGCTGCTAAAAGAATTAAACGCTCTCAAATCGGAAGAATAGTACCAAAGGGGGATACAGTTGCCGGAAAAGTTGTCGACAAATATTAAATATTTGAAGGGTGTAGGGCCGGCAAGAGCTGCTTATTTGGCTAAATTAAACATTTTTTCCATAGAAGACTTACTTACGCACTATCCCAGGCGCTATGAAGACCGAAGCTATTTTAAACCGATAAAACTGCTCGAAGATAACGAAGTTCAAACTTTTCGGGCAACAGTAGTTGCAGTAGAAGAGAGAAAACCACGCCGCGGACTTACATTGACGAAAGTGACTGTTCGGGATGATTCGGCGGTAGCGCAATTGGTCTGGTTTAACCAATCTTATCGCAAAACCCGGTACAGACCTGGCATGGAGCTTATTGTCTATGGCAAAGCAGAACGGCGTTTTAACACTATCCAGCTCGTTAATCCCGAGGTGGAAATCGTAGATGAGGTGGAAGAACTATTGAATGTCGGCCGTATTGTCCCCGTGTATCCGGCCACCGAGAATATTAATCAACGTGTGCTGCGACAATTAGTACGGCAAGCATTGACAGACTGCCACCCTATCCCTGAAATTCTTCCCGGCAATATAATCTGCCGATATAACCTAATAGGGAGGGACCAAGCTCTAGAAAGCATTCACTTTCCGCCGGATAAGGATGCCTTGACCCAAGCTCGGCGCCGATTAGTTTTTGAAGAACTGTTTTTTTTGCAATATGGACTATTATACTTAAAAAATCGAAATAAACACGAATTCCAAGGTATTAAACACGCTCAGGACGGAAAACTGAGCAAAGAAGTTTTGGCCCGATTACCTTTTACACTAACAACCGATCAACAGGTGGCACTACAGGAAATTAAAGCCGACATGGAAGATACGCGACCTATGCAGCGGCTGCTTCAGGGCGATGTCGGCTCAGGTAAAACGGTTATTGCCGCCCTGGCATTGGTTAAGACGGTAGAAAACGGGTATCAGGGGGCGATGATGGCTCCCACCGAAATTTTGGCGGAACAGCATTTTCATACCCTATCCCGTTTATTGGCCAACTTGGGAATAAGACTGGCGTTATTAACAGGCAGACTGACAAAACGGGAGCGTGATCAGGTTCTTGCCAACCTGCGCAATGGGCTTGTCGATATTGTAATTGGTACACATGCTTTGCTCCAGGATGACGTGCATTTTAAACATCTCGGCTTGGTAGTTACTGACGAACAACACCGATTTGGTGTACGGCAGCGGGCTTTACTGCAGGCAAAGGGAAAAATGCCCGATGTCCTGGTAATGACGGCGACGCCAATTCCACGAACGATGGCGCTTACCGTCTACGGGGATTTGGATGTTTCGGTAATTCGCACGCTGCCGCCAGGACGTAAACCTATCAAAACTTACAGTGTTACCGGGGAAATGCGCGGCCGGGTTTATAATTTTGTCGCTCGGGAAGTGGCTGCTGGCCGACAGGCTTATGTTGTTTGTCCGCTAGTCGAAGAATCGGACAAACTGGAAGCGCGGGCGGCGGTACAAATGTATGAGCAATTAGCCCGTACGTACTTTAAAGGTTTGACCTGTGGCTTGGTTCACGGCAAAATGAAGTCGCAGGAAAAAGATGCCGTGATGAATGCGTTTTATTCCGGCAAAATTCAAGTTCTCATAGCCACGACTGTTATTGAAGTAGGCGTAAACGTACCAAACGCGACCGTTATGGTCATAGAGGGCGCCGATCGCTTCGGATTGGCACAGTTACATCAACTGCGGGGGCGTATTGGGAGAGGTGAACACCAATCTTTCTGTATTTTAATTTCCGATAGCAAGAGCGAGGAGAGTAAAGAGCGGCTGGCAATAATGACTACAACCCAAGACGGCTTCGTTTTAGCAGAAAAAGATCTTTTACTACGTGGTCCGGGCCAGTTTTTTGGTACGCGTCAACACGGCATGCCGGACTTAAAAATTGCCGATATTGTCCGTGACCTTGATATCTTGTTGGAAGCACGCCAGGCTGCGCAACAGGCTGTAACACGGCCGGAAATATTCAATGAGCTGCAGAGTGTTCTTAAGCTTCGTTTTGGCGAGGCGTTCAATATGATATTCTACAACTAAAAAAAAGGGCGGCTGCTGGCCGCCAATTATGGGAGAGGAGAAAATTTACATTCTAATTATGCCCCGTATCATCGTTTCTATACACGGTTTAATAAAATTTTTTATTATTATTTTCGCTCATCTTGGCGCACACTAATATAAAACTGGCAAGAGGTGGCGGGGCATGCAAGGCAATTTAACGGAAAATCAGTTACGGACGATAGCTGAAGAATGTCAGGAGTTTGAGCATGTCATAAATGCAATGGGTTATGGGTATTCGCTGCTAAATGTTTCACCAGATAACTATGTCCGTCGCTGTAGCGACTGCGTACATTGGCTAGGTGGATCATGCGGCATTTTCCGTGATGAAATCCGGCAATGGCGTTGACAAGGCACTGCATCGCAGTGCTCTTTTTTATCCAAGAATTTCAAATTCAATAGGCAACGTCTTGAGAATTTCCCGGACATCGTCGCCGGTATCGGGGCTGGGGCGCAGCTTAACCAAACCTTCCTTAGGCTCAAGCGGGATAATCATGACAATATTTTCATATCCTTCAAGCAGCCGAATGAATAAATTGATATCACAAGCTTTTAACTTAATATCGATATCATTGCTGTCCTGTTCATATTTCCGGGCTGTATTGGCAAAACGGCTAGTTCCTTTATAACGTCGGCTCACATTCCTACCCCTTTATTGCCATTTGTTCAATATTTTAGTATATTTAATTGGGAACTGCCAAGAGAAAAAAGATTAGCAAAGGAAGATTACGATGGGAAAAATTTGGGGATGGCTTTTTATATTAATTGTGTGCGGGTTACTGTACTGGTGGCAACCTGAATTTTTTCAGCATGCTTACAGCATAATCGAGAGAGGAGATATTGCCGCCCTCGCCGAATATCTCCGCTCCTTCGGAGCATGGGGTGTCTTGGTCACACTGGCATTATTCGTTATAATGACCTTCACGATCGTTTTTCCGTTTATGATTTTATCTGGAGCCGCCGGCATTGTCTATGGGCTTTTCTGGGGGACGCTCCTCTCATGGATGGGAGAATTGATTGGCGCCCTATTTATGTTTGTATTTGCCCGCTATTTTTTTCGCCATGCCGTTGAAGGGTGGATTGCGAAAAGTCCATACTTGAAACAGGTAGACGATTACAGTGCTGCGAACGGGTTTAAGGCCTTGCTGATAGCACGGCTTTTGCCGTTAGCTCCATCCGGTATCATTACCGCTGTAGCCGCTATTAGCCGGATTTCATTTTATGATTTTTTCTGGGCCACCTTTTTAGGGAAATTACCGCCCGTGGTTATTAAGGTATTATTGGGCCATGACCTTGTTTTTGCCAAAGAAAACATGACTCGGCTGATTTTCATAATTATCTTGGTTATTGCCGTCTACGCCACCTTATGGTGGCACAAACGCAAGAAAAAACAAAATCATGAACATCGGTAACGCGATCTTGAAAAAAATGGGTTACTCGGCAGCATACTGCTAATACTCTTTCTATTTCCGGTAACTGAATAAAATGGAATTTTTGCAGGGATATAATTATCGTTGCCGAATACAATAACAATGCAAATAGGAGGTGATTAACATGCCAGTTGTACAAATTGATATGTTGGAAGGTCGGACTCTTGAACAAAAACGGCAGTTGGTAAAAAAGGTAACAGAGGCCATTGTTGAAACTGCCAATTGTCCGCCCGACGCCGTAACAATCATTATCCGTGAAATGCCCAAAGAACATCTTGGTAAAGCCGGTGTATTGCGTTCTGACATGTAAAAACAACAGCCCATTTCGTATATTACGAAGTGGGCT
Source organism: Thermosinus carboxydivorans Nor1 (assembly GCF_000169155.1). NCBI lineage: Bacteria > Bacillati > Bacillota > Negativicutes > Selenomonadales > Sporomusaceae > Thermosinus > Thermosinus carboxydivorans. The sequence continues at coordinate 119,791 of NZ_AAWL01000002.1, read as the reverse complement.
GTTTTATTAGTTTTTTATTATTAAAAAGATATAAGTTACTTGTCATCCTTCTTTATATGACACTCCATAACCGCCATTAGGGTAGGAAAAATTAATATTATTAGCCGGACATACTAGCCGGCAGGAACCGCATTCGATACATTGCTTGTATAACACTAGAATGGGATCAGCAGGCTGATAATTCCACCTAAATACCCCGGAGGGACATATGGTTAAACACTGTTTGTCTGTGCAATTACGACAGACTTCCTGGTCATTGATGACAACATGTTGCCAGTCTTCATTGGTCTTAAAAAGCAGCAATTTTAATTTTGCATCTAACTCAGCTAAGTTGGACATTATCGCATCACCTTTAACACTTTCCAGACATCTCTTATTGTTTTTAAGATTGGCTGCATACTGGTAACTTTTTGAAATATAAATTTACGCTTTTCGCGCTTCGGCATGGTGTATATCTTGGTAATATGATATGCTGTTTCATTGGCCATACGGGTATATAAATCGAATAAATACGGTATCTCCTTCAATAACTTGCTTGCTCCGGCATTGGCTTTGAAATCCTGCAGGACAAAGCTTTCATCAAGTAAGGTTCGGTATAGTGATAGTTTCTTAACGGAAAAATCGCGACTAGCCTTTGCTGCATAAGCAGCCCTGGCGGCAAAAAAACCTGACCACATGGCCAAGTTTATGCCATGAACGCCATTAACTAGTGAAGCAGCATCGCCGATAATCATCAGCCCCGGGTGTACTAGTTCTGGCATTGCGTAATATCCGCCTTCGGGAATAAGGGCAGCGCCATATTCAATAGTAGTACCACCATCCAGCAATGGCTGCATATGTGGATGCTTTTTTATTCGCTCCAATAGATCATTAGGGTTAAAGCCAGCCTTAGCTAAATCGGCTAAAGATATACCAACATTAATATTAAAACTGTCTTTGAAAGTATGAATAGAACCAGTACCGTTAAACCCAGCAGTGGGGTAACCGATAAGTCCGATTATGGTACCATGACCCGGAAGCAAATTGAACCGTTCTTCAATTACTTTCGCTGGTAAAGCAATAGTTTCCTTTACATAAAGGGCAAAGTTTCTCGGTGAAATCTGCGGCGCCAGCTTAGCACGTTCAGCCAACATTGAATTGGCGCCATCCGCAAGAATAATTATATCGGCAATAAAATCGCTGTTTTGGGGCGGAGATACATGCACACCAATGGCTTGCTGACCGTCGAACAGCACTTCAGATACGTGATGGTTTAGAAGCAACGTAGTTCCAGCGCTAATTGCTTTTGCGGTCAACCATTTGTAAAAATTGACACGTTTTATTGTAAACCGATTATAAGGGGCGGCAGCGAGTTTCGTGCTGCGAAATCTAGCTGTTAAGATCGAATCTTCAGTCATCCACCAGTACGCTTGGTCAGTGACAATACGTTCATACGGACACTCTTCCCAGAAATTGGGGAAGAGTTTATGGACGTGCTCAGCAATGATTGACACGCCACCGCAACATTTTGCTCCTGGATAAGGGCCACGCTCCAATAGAAGCACGTCAAGACCTTCTTTGGCCATAAAATAGGCAGCCGTTGAGCCTGCTGGTCCGGCTCCTACGACAATTGCATCATATTTTTTAGATGGATTGGCCAATTTTAACTGGCTTTTAATGGTATCTTGATTTGATAGATTTTTTGTTTGTTGGGTTTTGTACCATTCTTTTAGCACGCTATCACCAGTTTTAGTGTGTACAGTTGATGAGTACTCTATCCACTCAATTAAAAATGCTCTATTTGATTTGTATTGCTTATTTTACAACTAATTAGTATACATAAACATATATACGAACAACGACGAATCATAAAGATATTTTTATATAAATGATATGCAGCGCCATTTTGGGGCATTTTTTTCTTTTGTTTTTTTATAGTGGAATGATGTATCATACTAAACGTGCCGAAGTTCCTTCAAAGGAACACGGAGGAACCATTACTGGGGTGAATCCGCACATGCGGTAGGGATTTCCCTTATCCCGAACCCGTCAGCTAACTTCGTAGGCAGAGAAAGGGAGTGGTTGATTATGAGAAAAATGCGCACTGTAGCAGCATTAATGGTTGCTGCCATTATCTTCAGCCTTGTCGGCCTTGCGCCGGTAAGTGCCACAGCCCTCGGAGAACGAGTGCTGCAAGTTGGCGCAACAGGCGACGATGTCCGTGAATTGCAGATTAGATTAAACGAGTTAGATTTTTATGCAGGAACTGTAGACGGTGTTTTTGGTCCCCAAACACAACATGCGGTTAAGATGTTTGAAAAAGCAAATAATCTTGAGAGTGATGGCATTGCCGATCAGGACTTGTTAACTTTTATGCAAAAAAAGGTGCCCAAAGTATCCCGCAACTTACCGGAACGTTATAAAACGGTCTTGGATATTGTTGCAACCGCTTATGCTCCAGGTCCGCATGATAACGGCAAATGGGGAAATCTTACTCATATCGGTACTCAGGTTCGGCCGGGCATCATCGCTGTTGACCCGAAAGTTATTCCGCTTGGTACGCGTGTATACATCGAGTTTCCCGACGGTCATGGCATGTATGCCGTAGCCGAGGACACAGGCGGTGCGATTAAGGGCAACCGTATTGATATTGCCATGTGGACGGTTGCCGAAGCGTATAAATTCGGCATCCAAAAAGTTAAAGTTTATGTCTTGGATTAAAAACACCCGGGGTATCCCGGGTGTTTTTAATGACGAAAGAGAGTTTTATGTCGCATTGTTTGCCAGAAAAAATTGGGATATAATAAGTCAGAAGAGGGAGTGATAACATGGATGCTTTAAATAGAGATACCGACCTTAACTATGGACAGTCAAGAAAATATCACATTATTACTTACGGTTGTCAAATGAATGAAAATGATTCGGAGCGGCTGGCCGGCCAGTTGCGCGGTCTTGGTTATAGCAGCACCGATCAAATTGAACAGGCAGACCTTATCTTAATTAACACTTGCTGTGTTCGCGAGAGCGCGGAAAAAAAGATCTATGGCAAAATTGGCGAATTAAAAAGGCTCAAAACGGTTAATCCCAATCTGCTCATTGGTGTAACAGGGTGTCTGTCGCAAAAAGATCGGGACAAGATTTTTACTAAGGCTCCCCACGTTGATTTGGTTATGGGGACTCATAATGTTCACCAACTCACAGACCTGATAAAAGAAATCTCCCAGTCCAGGGATCGGGTACTGGCGGTATGGGATCAGGCAGAGCGGCTAGCGCCCGATGTGCCAACGGTACGCAAGAGTCAGGTTTCGGCTTGGGTACCTATTATGTACGGATGTAATAACTTTTGTACATATTGCATCGTGCCATATGTGCGCGGACGGGAGCGAAGCCGGCCGCTTGCAGACATTCTTGCCGAAGTCCGGCAGTTAGGGACTGAGGGATTTAAGGAGATTACGCTGCTGGGCCAAAATGTAAATTCCTATGGCAAGGATGGGGAAGAAACCATTGATTTTGCCGATTTACTGGCAGCCGTGGACAAAGTGGAAACCATTGCCCGGATTCGGTATATGACTTCGCACCCGCGCGACATGAACGCCAAGGTCATCGCGGTTATTAAGCACGGACAGCGGATTTGTGAACACTTTCATTTGCCAGTCCAGTCCGGCAGTGATATCGTTTTGCAGCGGATGAACCGCGGGTACACGACAGAATATTATCGCAAACTCGTGGAAAAGATTCGTAGCGAAATACCGCATGCCAGTATTACCACAGATATTATCGTGGGATTTCCTGGAGAAACGGATGAATTATTTATGCAGACGCTTGATTTTGTCCGGTCAATTCGCTTTGATGCTGCTTATACTTTTTTGTATTCTCCTCGCTCTGGCACCCCAGCTGCAACTATGCCGGATCAAGTGCCGTTGGCGATAAAAAAGCAACGCCTGCAACAACTAATGGCCGTCCAAAACGAAATTAGTTTAGCTATTAATGAAGCTCTTATTGGTCAAACAGTAGAAGTACTTGTTGAGGGCCCCAGCAAAAACGATCCGGATAAGATGATGGGGCGGACGCGAACTAATAAAATTGTACTTTGGAATAGGGGAAAAGAACAAATCGGGCAGCTTATTTCAGTAAGAGTTCTTAAAGCACAGACGTGGTTGTTAAAAGGTGAAGTGGCTGATTAACTTTGGGGTAGGGAAAAGGAGAATATCATGGCAGAGACCTATACGCCAATGATAGAGCAGTACCGGGAGATCAAACGACAGCATGCCGATAAAATTTTATTTTTCCGCCTGGGCGACTTTTATGAAATGTTTTTTGAAGACGCCGAAATTGCAGCGCGCGAACTGGAAATTACTCTAACCGGCCGCGACGGAGGGGCCGGCAGGCGGGTTCCCATGTGTGGCGTTCCTTTTCATGCAGCCGACACTTATATAGCCCGCCTTATTAATAAAGGTTATAAAGTAGCGATCTGCGAACAGGTAGAAGATCCTAAGCAAGCTAAGGGGATAGTGCGCCGGGAGGTAATTAAAATTATTACTCCCGGAACAGTATTGTCAGATGTGCTGCTCCCAGATAAGAGTAATAATTATTTGGTTGTTATCCATGAGCAGAATGATATCATAACCATGGCAGGAGCTGATATTTCGACCGGCGAATGCTATTGGGCAGATTTTGCCGGCCCTTATCGGCTCAATACTCTTTGCGACCACCTGTATCGCCTTTCACCGGCGGAGATTGTGCTAACCGGCCTTCTCACTGACAAAGAGACTTTGGACACTTTTCTCGCCAACCGCCTACATGGCTGTACTATAACCAACCTAGCTATTGAAAATTCAGAAACGACTCAAGAACTACTGCAACACCATTTCCCCGATGAAGAACTTCCTCATTCAGGAGCCGCTATTGCAGTAGGGCATTTGCTATATTACCTGCACCAAACGTTAAAAACCGATTTATCGCATGTCAACAGGTTAATGCGGTATAATGCCGCCGAATTTATGACCATTGATACGGCAGCGCTTCGCAATCTTGAAATTACTCGTAATTTGCGAGACGGCGGAAGGAAAGACACTCTTCTCTCTATATTAGATTTTACCCAAACAGCGATGGGAGGAAGACTCCTCAAGAAATGGCTGGAATACCCGCTGCTTTCCGTCCATGAAATTATCCGCCGCCAAGACGCGGTTGACGAATTGCTCACGAACCCGGGGGTTCGACAAGTACTGCAGGAGAAGTTGGGTCATATCTACGACCTCGAACGTATCGTTACCCGGGCTGAGGTGGGAACAGCAAACGGCCGGGATTTGATTGCCCTAAAACAGTCATTAAGTAGTTTACCGACGATTAAATTACATGTCCAATCCATGCAGTCAGCGTTGCTTGGCGAGATTGGCGCAAAAATGGAAACATATGAAGATATTGTTGCTTTAATTGATCGGGCAATTGTAGATAATCCTCCACATTCAGTACGGGACGGAGGAATTATTAAAACAGGTTATAACCAGGAACTAGATGAATTAAGGGAAATTGCCCAGGATAGTCAACAGTGGCTTATGGCTTTCGAAGCTCGGGAAAAAGAGCGTACCGGCATCAAGTCGTTAAAGGTTGGCTATAACAAGGTATTTGGTTATTATATTGAAGTAACCAACGCTAATCGGGCGGCCGTGCCATCGGAATATATCCGCAAACAAACTCTAACTAGCGCCGAACGCTATATAACGCCAGAACTAAAAGAGTTTGAAACAAAAGTTCTTGGCGCTCAGGAAAAAATTGTTCAACTTGAATACTATTTATTTACAATAGTACGAGATTGTGTTAAAAAACATATACCTAGGCTTCAGGAAACCGCGCGGCAGTTAGCTGTTATTGATTGCCTCGTTAGTCTGAGCGAGGCGGCTGCCCGCTATAATTACCGTCGTCCGGCAATTACCAATAATCGCGAGATTATTATTCGCGATGGCCGACACCCGGTAGTCGAGCGCTTATTGGATCGTGAGGTTTTCGTTCCCAACGATACTGAATTAAATCACCATGACTGTGAAGTAATGATTATTACAGGGCCCAACATGGCTGGCAAATCGACCTATATGCGGCAGGTAGCGCTACTTGTCCTTATGGCCCAGGTAGGCAGCTTTATTCCGGCCCGCGAAGCGGCGATTACGCCTGTAGATCGTATTTTTACCCGCGTGGGCGCTAGTGATGATTTGGCAACAGGACAAAGCACATTTATGGTCGAGATGAATGAAGTAGCTCATATTCTGAAGCATGCAACAACGAATAGCTTGGTAATTCTGGACGAAATTGGCCGCGGCACTTCAACGTTCGATGGCATGAGTATTGCCCGTGCCGTTATTGAATATATCAAAGATAGGATTAAGGCCAAAACCCTGTTTGCTACTCACTATCATGAACTAACGGAACTAGCCGAACAAAAAAAAGGGATAAAGAACTTCACGGTGGCGGTAAAAGAACGTGGCAGCGAAGTAGTTTTTCTTCGGCGCATTGTACCGGGGGGAGCCGATAAAAGTTACGGTATTCATGTTGCGCGGCTGGCCGGGCTCCCCAAAAAAGTAATTGAGCGGGCCCAGACAATCTTAGCTGAACTGGAGCAATATGCAGTTGCTCATGTATTGGCTGCTACTGCTTTACCTGCGCCCCAGGCTCACGTGTCCCTCTTTTCCGACCCAATAATTGAAGAGCTTCTGAAAGTAGATATAATGACGACTACACCGCTGGAAGCTTTGAATATTTTGTTCAAACTGCAAAAAATGGCGAAAGAAGGTAGTGGCCGATGATCACTACTATACGGGTATTAGATGAAACCACCGCTAACAAGATTGCCGCCGGCGAGGTGGTAGAGCGGCCGGCTTCAGTGGTAAAAGAACTGGTGGAAAACTCTATTGATGCGCAAAGTCGTTCCATCGAAGTAGAAATCGTCGATGGCGGCATAAACTACATCCGGGTTTCGGATGACGGAATCGGCATGAGCGCTGCTGATGCCCGATTAGCCATATTACGGCATGCAACCAGCAAAATTCGTACAGCCGACGATTTATATAACATCAACTCGCTGGGATTTCGCGGCGAAGCTTTACCTAGTATCGCCGCGGTTTCCCGTTTTACACTGACAACCCGGCTGCACGCTGAACCGATAGGAACTTATATTGAAATTCAAGGCGGCCTGGTAACGGATATACGCGAAGCTGGCGGGAGCGTTGGTACTACAGTCACCGTGAGCGACCTTTTTTTTAATACCCCTGCACGACGCAAATTTCTCAAAACCCCTGCTACTGAAAGTGCATATATTCATGATATCTTAGGTAAAATTGCGCTTGCGCGGCCTGATGTTGCCATAAAGCTAATAAATAATAAACGCCAGGTGCTAGCAACAACCGGAACTGGTCGTCTTTTCGATGCGGCGGCAAGCTTATACGGCTATAAAGCAGCAACAGAACTACTGCCGTTAGATTATACTGATGGAGATATTCATATTACAGGTTATGTAGGCAAACCTCATCTTTTAAAGAGTTCACGACAATGGCAGACTTGGACCGTTAACGGGCGCACCATTAGCAATCGCATGCTGTCCAAAGCATTGGATAACGCCTATCACTCCCTGCTGCCCAAGAACGGTTTTCCGCTGGCAATTATTCAGATTGTCATCCCATCTGACAAGGTAGACGTTAATGTACATCCGCAAAAAAATGAAGTTAAATTTAGTGATGAACAAGCTGTGTTTCGAGCGGTTTATAAAGCTGTCTTATCCGCTTTAGAGACGGCTAAAGGGCCGCAACAAATTGCCGCTACAGTTTCACTGCCAGCCTCATCACCTGGAAAAATTGCGGAAGAATTTAAGCGAACGCCCGAAAACAATGTTGTTCCCGCTGCACTTTTTATGCTTAAGGAGAGTAATGCACCGGTATGGCGGGAAGAAACGCTACCGGTCACAACAGTTCGAGAAACCATGCAATCCGCGACTGAGCTGCCGGCAATACGTTACGGCCTGCACCAAGATACACATGACCGGTCAAGTTTAGTCTTGCGTGTCCTTGGTCAAATTAACGACTGCTTCATAGTAGCTGCTGGTAGTGATGGATTATACATTATTGATCAGCATGCCGCCCATGAACGTATTTTGTATGAGCATTTAGCGCAAAGCGCTGGACGGGTGCCGGCGCAGCAATTGTTGGTACCGCGGGTTGTTGACTTTGATGAGCGGGATATCGACCTAATTCTGCAAAATGAGCCACTTTTCTATGAATTAGGCTTTCGTCTTGAGCAAATTGGTCCGCGTTCGATGCGTTTACTTGAAGTCCCGTCCGATATCCCAGGAACGGAGATAGAAGGTTTGCTTCGTGAAATTCTCAGCGCCCTTCATAATATGCAAACTCCTAAGGCCCACGAAATACGGCATATATTTTTGCAGACTGCCGCTTGCCGCAGTGCTGTAAAAGCGGGGGAAAATCTTAATATGCGCCAAATGCAGGCGCTTATTGACGAATTATGTTCTACTAACCGCCCCTATACTTGCCCCCATGGCCGACCAGCAATTGTGCGTTTTACTAGCGCTGAACTAGCCAAAATGTTTAAACGTCAATAACTAAGGTGAAACATGGAATTACTAGTGACAACATCTGACAACCCGACGACGGCGATGCTAGAGACCGGGTATAAAATCGCGACGGAGTTAGGCGTCTTGTTTGTGAAAAAAAAGCGCACTTCGCTCGCCACCCTTAAAAAGCAGTATAATGTCGACCATGTAATTGTTGTTACCCGAAATGGGCCGGTGGTACACACTCCCGGCGGAGAATACTTTTTTCATTTAAGCATGGCCGAACTGCGTATAAAAAATCTCAGAAATGGTAAACATGACCATATGATAACCGCCATGACGTTAGAAAAGGGCATGTCGGTTCTTGATTGTACTCTTGGATTGGCGACCGATGCCATTGTAGCCAGTTTTGTTCTGGGAGAGGACGGTTTGTTGGTTGGAATAGAGTACTCCCCCATAATAGCAATGGTTACGCGCTGGGGTTTAGAGAATTTTGACGGCAGCGACAGCGAGATTAACGGTGCGTTGCGGCGCATCCAGGTCAAGCAGGGAGATTACGAAGAATATCTGGCCGCTCTGCCGGATAAGAGTTTTGATGTCGTTTATTTTGATCCTATGTTTCGTCGCCCGGTTTATACCAGTTCTAGCTTGAGACCGCTTCGTTATCTGGCTAACCACAATCCGCTGACAAGCAGTGCTGTTGCTTCCGCCTGTCGAGTAGCAAAACGACGAGTCGTAATGAAAGAGGCTGCCGGAAGCGCTGAATTTGAACGGTTAGGTTTTAAAACCTTGATAGGCGGCAAGTACAGTAGTATTCAGTATGGCGTTATCGAGCTTGAACCTAGTGCAGGAGGCCAACTATGGAGCGGCTGATTGTCATTATTGGTCCGACTGCTGTTGGCAAAACGCAAGTCAGTATTGAATTGGCTAAGATGTTGAATTCTGAAATTATATCTGGCGATTCTATGCTAGTTTATCGGGACTTTGACATTGGTACAGCTAAACCAACGCTAGCGGAGAGGCAAGGGATTACACATTATCTTATTGATATTCTAGGTCCCGAGGAAGAATTCAGCGTAGCCGAATTTCAGCGTTTAGCATCTTACTATATAACCCGGGTAAATGCCAAAGGTAAAATACCTATTCTTGCCGGTGGAACAGGGCTTTATGTCAAAGCGCTTCTTGAAGGTTATAAGTTTAATAGAGCCGCCGGTGATGAAAAATTTCGCTTGCGGCTTGAACAAATGGCGGACATTCACGGCAATCAATATTTATACAACATGCTGTCCCAGGTAAGTCCTGCAACGGCAGCGCGCCTGCACCCTAATGACCGGCGCCGCATTATTCGGGCCTTGGAAATTTACCACCTGAGTGGCGAGGAAGTTTCCCAGGAGAAACTTGCCCGAGAAAAAAACCTAATCTATGATGCGCTTGTTATTGGGTTGAATATGAACAGGAGCAGTCTTTATGAACGGATTAACCAGCGGGTCGATCAAATGGTGGAACGCGGGTTGATTAACGAGGTTCGCTATCTATTAGAGTCTGGTATCTCCCCGAAATGCCAGGCCATGCAGGGGATAGGCTATAAAGAAATAGTCCTGTATTTGAAGGGAGAGATTACCTTACCCGAAGCAATAGAGAGAATAAAAAAAGGGACGCGAAACTTTGCCAAGCGTCAATTAACGTGGTACCGCAAGATGCCTTATATCTGTTGGGTGCAGGTAGACCATTTCCCTGATCACAATAAATTGATGGAATATATTTACAGCCTAGTTGCAGGAAAGTTTTATCTCTAGTAGAATAAAATAGTAAAAAACATGCAGACGGAGGAGTTGCTTACATGACAACTAAAGTCATCAACCTTCAGGATAGTTTTCTAAATCAAGTCCGTAAAGAGAACGTACCTGTCATCATCTATCTTGTCAACGGCTTTCAACTTCGCGGTTTGGTAAAGGGATTTGATAATTTTACCGTGATAATGGAAAATGAGGGCAAACAACAGTTGGTGTATAAACACGCCATTTCCACCATTACGCCGTTTAAGCCTCTTGCCCCCGGGCTGCATGAGAAAAAAGAAGAACCAAAAGCGGAAAAATAGCAAAAATGCTCTAAGCTTGCTAGCTTAGAGCATTTTTTATCACCGTTTATCGGCGAGTGCATATAATGTAATCACCGATACCCCGAGGTGAGGTGAAAGGAATGTCGTACCTTTGGCCTCAAGATGTACTTTCAGCTATTGAAAACGGTCAACTTTCACCCAAAGATGCTTTCCGCTATTTGCGTGACATGGACCAGTCTATTCTACCGGCATCACGTCAAGACGGTAGTGCGGCCCACCAACGGGTCGAAGAAATAATGCGTGAACTTGATAGCCTCATTGGGCTCAGTGAAGTAAAAAAACTAGTACGTGAAATTAATGCCTTTATTGAAATCCAAAAGCGAAGGGAAAAGGAACATTTAATTACCGATCCACTTGTTTTACACATGATATTTAAAGGAAATCCTGGTACAGGCAAGACAACCGTTGCCCGTATTTTGGGCAAAATATTCCGGGAGATGGGCGTTCTGAGCCGAGGACATCTTATCGAAGTTGAGCGGGCTGATTTAGTAGGCGAATATATTGGACATACGGCTCAAAAAACGCGTGAACAATTGAAAAAGGCTTATGGCGGAATTCTCTTTATTGATGAAGCTTACTCATTGGCCCGGGGAGGAGAAAAAGATTTCGGCAAAGAGGCAATCGACTGTCTGGTAAAAGCAATGGAGGATAAAAAGGATCAGCTTATCCTAATTTTAGCCGGCTATCAAAAAGAAATGGAAAATTTTTTACAAACTAATCCTGGTCTGCGTTCGCGGTTTCCTATACATATAGAATTTTCCGACTACACAAAGCAAGAATTAATGCAAATCGCCGAGCAAATGTGCGCCAAACGACAATATAAACTCTCGCCGGAAGCAAAGGCTTTACTGGAAAAAATGCTGGTACCTCCTACAAGAAATAGCGATGAAAATTTTGGCAACGCCCGCACGGTTCGCAACATCATTGAAAAAGCAATTAGACGGCAAGCAGTCCGGTTGGTAGTGAAGGCGAACACTACCCGTGAAGAGCTTATGACGATTGAAGCCACGGATTTAGCGGAGGTGTAAATATGCGCGAATGTGCTGTAGTCGGACGTCCGAACTCTGGTAAGACCATGTTTGCCCTGAATTTTGCCGCGTTTCTTGGTAGCAAGGCAGTAGACATTACTTTTCGCACCTACGATGGGCTGCTAACTTGCCGACACTTTATAATTGAGGAGGCACGGCGTGAACTTTGTAGTTTGACGGCTCACAAGACGCGCTCCATCCAGTCGATGATATTGAAAATGCCGGTTGGCAAGGCAACAGTCAATTTTAAGTTGACTGACACATGTGGCATTACCGAACATATTCATGCGGATGAAAATATTCGCCGCGGTATGGCACAAACGATTGGTCTCATGCGGACGGCCGATTTTATCTTCCACATTATTGATGCCGCTGATTTTCCGGGGGAAGTTATAGCGAGCAAGGACAACAATATCGACTGGGAAATATATACATATGGTACGGCACGAGGTAATTATGTACTTCTTGCCAATAAGATAGATTTGATCATAGCGAAAAATAACCTGCCGAAACTGAAAGGCTATTTTCCAGAGGCATTGATAATTCCTATATCAGCCCTCTACTCTCAGGGATTTAAAGAGGTGAAGGCATATGTGGCCCGCAATCTCTAATTTCGCTACTGCTGTTGCATCGGTCATCCTATGCGCCGCGGCGGTTAAGCTTGTCGATGACTATCTTGATCAGGAATTGGACCGAATTGTCGGGAGAATGAACTGGAGTGAATTTTTAGGGAGCAGCACAATGGTCTATGCAATGCTTCTTATTGTTTTCGCTGCATGCATCAATGCTTCGATTAGTTTGCCGTTGTTTTTATCTAGCTATATAGTTGGCATGTTCATCAAGCTTGATCATGATTTTCCGACACGGCTTAAAGGCTGGCAAGAGTCTTTTATCGTGTTTGGATTAGGCATACTCTTTTTTGAATGGTCAAATATGGTTTTTTCTTTACTTTTCATTTTGAGTGTACAACTGTTTGATGATTGTCTTGATTTTTATAGCGACCGTCGGGCGGGCTATCATAACTGGGCTTACCGGCTGGGAATTATGGAATGTTTCCTTTTAGCAGGGGTAGCTTTTTCGGCAGCCTGGTGGCTGGGTGGAGATCGTTTTCCGCCGGTTTTTTGGGGAACAACAATTTTTTATATTGTGCTAGTACGCTGTCAGGAGGCCAAAATATGTCGGTGAGTTTAGCATTATTCGTTATGTTCGGGTTGTTTTTAGCAGGATATCTCTTGGGACAGCGGCGGGGACAGACTTATGGATATAAATTAGGGCAGGTTACGGTGCCGCTTATGCTTAGGGAGAAGTCTTTAGAACTTGGATACTGTGTTCTATGCCGACAGGGCGATGGGCAACAGTTTTTGAGAAGTACTCGTGAAATTGAGCTAAAATAACGCTTAACCAACCAAAAAACAGCGAGAGGGTAACCTTCTCGCTGTTTTTTCGTGCGCCCGGCAAGGACAAAGACAGCAGAAACGTTCGAAAGGGGCCTGCCTGCGGAAGGAAGTGGTGAAGCCACGGGGGACCGTGGGAGGGCCAAGCCCTTCTTCGGCACAAGACGGAGCATCACCTAGCGGGGACCAAGGTAACAGCCTGATGGAGCAGGTGGTGGCCAGCGAGAACATGCTGGCCGCCCTGAAGCGGGTAGAGCATAGCGAAGGCGCGCCCGGCGTAGACGGCGCATCCCGACCGAACGGCTTCGGAACCAAATCCGCGCCGAGTGGCCACGTATCCGGGAAGAACTGCTCATAGGCACCTACAGACCGATACCCGTGCGCCGGGTCGAAATCCCGAAAATGCGGAGGAGGCAAACGGTTGCTGGGGGATCCCCACCGTAATGAACCGCCTGATCCAGCAGGCCTCCCTGCAAGTACTTGCGCCCATCTTCGATCCGCAGTTTTCCGAGGCCAGCTACGGGTTATGCCCGGGCAGAAGGGCCCAGGATGAGGTAAAGAAGGCGCGTCAATACGTACCGTCTCCGTCAAGGGAAAGCCTTGACGGAGACGGACTGAGGGCTATAGTAAACAATTAGGACTTGCATTTTTTCATAGGTGAGAGAACGGGGGGCTAGCCGCCTCCTCTTACTAGATCTACTTATTAATGGCGCTTGCTATTATAAGCCTTGCAAGTGTAAAATGAAATACTAGAATTATATTTTGGGTTAATAGTTTGGACAAGGAGAACAATATGGCTGAGATTCATGGAGACATAGCTGGATTAAGAAAATCGACTATTTCCCGGCTGGAAAAGCTGTACGATTTCGTTGTACCTTCCGGTCAAGTTGCTACAGAAGAGATCATCCAACTTTTGGCTGAACTATCGGGCGAATTGAACCGGGAAATCGCTCTTTACCTTAATCGCCGCGGTCAAGTTATTCGGGTAGCCATAGGGAACGCGACAACAGTAGACCTCCCACAGGCTAATGGACGGCATGCTCTAAACCGGTTAAGCGGCCTTCGCTGCTTGCATACCCATCCCAGTGGTGATAGCCGGTTAAGTGATGTCGATCTGGCGTCGTTACGGGAAATGCGCTTTGATTTGATGGCTGCTTTGGGAGTTGAAGGTGGCGCCGTAAAACAAGTAAGTTTTGGTTATATCAGCGGCTGTCGGAATGACGAACTCCTTGTCCAAACTGTTGGGCCGGTACGGTTAGAGGACTTTATTCTGCTGGATTTTTCCTTTTTGCTGAAACAGATTGAAAATCAGTTGGTCAACAGAAAACAAGCGAGCGAAGCTATTAAACCTGAGCGCGCCCTACTCGTAGGTATCGAAAAGGACACTGGCTGGAATATTTCAGATTCTTTAAAAGAACTTGCTCAACTGGCGGAAACGGCCGGCGCACAGGTAGTAGATATAATCTCGCAGCGGCGTGAACGGCCGGATGCCGCATTTTTTATCGGCCGCGGAAAAGTACACGAAATTAATCTCCTTCGGCAGTCCAAGGATATAAATCTAATCATTTTTGATGACGAACTGTCGCCAGCCCAACAACGCAATCTAGAGCAGGCTTTGGGTGTAAAAGTACTTGATCGCACGGCCTTAATTTTAGATATTTTTGCTCAACGGGCACGGACACGTGAGGGAAAGTTGCAAGTTGAATTGGCCCAGCTTCGCTATAACCTGCCGCGTTTGGGCGGACAAGGTTTAGTATTGTCGCGGCTAGGTGGTGGAATTGGTACACGGGGACCCGGCGAAACGAAACTCGAAGTCGATAAACGCCGTATTCGCGAGAGAATTGCCGATATAGAGGCGGAGATTGAGCAAATTAAAAAACACCGCAGTTTGCATCGTGAACGTCGTCAACGTGCCCATGTTCCTACGCTAGCGCTAGTAGGTTACACGAATGCGGGAAAATCGACACTGCTAAATACGTTGACAAACGCAAGCGTTCTGGCAGAGGATAAACTTTTTGCCACTCTTGATCCTACAACTCGTCGGCTCAAGCTACCTAACGGGCAAGAGGCATTACTTACCGATACCGTGGGGTTCATCCAAAAGCTACCGCATCAACTTATTGCTGCATTTCGAGCAACTTTGGAAGAAGTGGTGTATGCTGATCTTTTGCTGCACATTGTCGATGCCAGCCATCCGCGGTACGAGGAGCAAATGGATTCAGTTTTTGAGGTATTACGGGAACTTCAGGCAGATACTAAGGATATTATTACCGTCTTTAACAAAATTGATAAAATTGAAAACCCTAATATTATTGCTCGTCTCGTGCGCGAATCTGGCAGTGTTGCCATATCAGCCTTAACCGGATTAGGGATTGATAGCCTACTAGAGCAAGTGCAAAATAAGTTAAGAATTATTACCACAGATGTATGCTTGGTTATACCTTATTCTGAGACTGGACTCGTCAGTCAGTTGTATGATCTTGGTTCTGTTATCAGCATTGATTATAAAACAGAAAATATTGTTGTCCACGCACAGTTACCTCTCCAATATCGAAAACGTTTTGAACCCTATATGAAACAGGAGTGAACTAGTTTGCCACACTTTAGTAAAGAACTTTACGATCTTCGCACTGAAGCCATGCGCCGAGCGCAGCCCTTTTTCGCCATGGTTGATGCTATTGCTGAAGAAAATACCGCCCGGATCCTAGCGGTTTTTCGCAAACATCAAGTGACGGATTTTCATTTTCGTTCCACTACTGGTTATGGTTACGACGATGCTGGGCGTGATAAACTTGACCGAATTTGGGCGGATGTATGTGGTGCTGAGAAAGCGCTTTTCCGTATTCAGTTTGTGTCCGGAACTCACGCATTAGCGACAGTGTTATTTGGTCTTTTGCGGCCAGGCGACGAACTTCTAAGTGTTACCGGGTCGCCTTACGACACAATGCGCACTGTAATTGGGCACCCAAAGGTAATGCCAGGCTCATTACGTGAGCTCGGAATAGATTATCGGGAAGTGCCTATGGGAGAGAGCGGACCAGACTTAAATGCTATTGCCGCGGCTATACGTCCTAAAACCAAAATGGTTCTAATCCAGCGTTCAAGGGGATATAGTTTACGTACTCCCCTTAATATTGACGATATCAGCAAGATTTGTGACTGTGTTAAAAGCTTGAAGAAGGATTGTATTTGTTTTGTTGATAACTGTTATGGCGAGTTCGTGGAAAAAGCCGAACCCACTGCCGTAGGCGCTGATATTATGGCTGGCTCGTTAATCAAGAACCCCGGAGGAGGGTTTGCTCCGAGCGGGGGTTATATCGCCGGTAAAGCAGACTTAGTAGAACTTGCCGCTTTTCGGTTGACCGCGCCAGGAATAGGAAGTGAGCTAGGCGCTTCACTTGTTGATAATCGGTTACTCTATCAAGGGCTGTTTATGGCGCCGCACATCGTAGCCCAAGCGGTGAAGGGAGCTATTTTCGCGGCGGCTTTCTTTTCATTATTAAATTATAAGACCAGACCGCTGCCAGAAGAACGGCGCAGTGATATCATACAAGCCATTGAATTGGGCTCTCCTGAAAAAATGATCGCATTTTGCCGGGGATTACAGAAATATTCCCCCGTGAATGCCCATTTTCAGCCTGAGCCCAGCGTTATACCCGGTTATAGTGACGCCGTCATCATGGCTGCCGGTACTTTTGTTCAAGGGGCATCCATTGAACTAAGCGCCGACGGCCCAATACGTCCTCCATACGTCATTTATCTGCAGGGAGGACTTACATTCGAGCATGCCGTTCTTGGTATAATGGGGGCCGCAGCCGAAATAACAGGTATGAAAAAATAGAATAAACCTGATAATTTAACGATAGCCGACAGGAAAATAGCTAAGCATGTCGAATAAAAGTGCCTGTAACATGAAAGATTGTATATTTTTCTGGTGGGATTTTGTGGAATACATATTAATTAGCGTTCTTACAATACTTGTGACAACGTTTCTGGTTTATAAAATTGCCAATCGTATATTTAACATTCCTCTGCGAAAGAAATCACTCATTCTTTGTGCTGCCTGCGCTTTATTCATTAGTTTGGTATTGCCGCGCATTGTTGCAGGTGTTACGGGATTGCTAGGTACACTAATAATTTTGGCGCTGTTCGCCGTTTTGTTTGCTTATTTTATTGCTTATTACGATAATCATGACCAATCCTCACCTGTTGCAGAAATACCTGTGGAAAAAGGCTTGACGGACGAAAAGGTAGCTACTGTAGAAATCACGGAAGGCCCGCTACCAAACAAGAATGCCCTGACGCCGCAAGAGCAAGATACTTTTATCCAAGCAAATTTGAACGGTCAAGAGGTTGCTGTGTCTTCTGCTTCCGTACAGTCCGATTTAGGTGACCGTCCTCTGTCGGATGCACTAGATGATTTACTGGATTATGCTTTTCAGCAGAAAGAAGCAGGTAATCTTAGTTTAGCTCTGAAATATTTCCAACAGGCTTTAAATCTTTATCCCGATAATGAGATTAGCCCCTTTATAGTCGTAGAGATTGGGAGCATCTTAAAAAATAAAGGGCAGTATGACGAAGCGATTAAGGTGTTTGTCGAGGGACGTAATTTACCGGCGCTAAGGTCTAACAGCACTGTTCAGCAGGATTTTATCAATACCATTGCATACCTGCGAATTGTTCGCAATGTTTTGTTACAGCGCCGTTTGGGATTTATCCCGTATGGAGAAATTCCTGCAGCGGTATTAGCTGAAATTGACGCTGAGTTTCGTGAATGGCGAAAGTTGGCTTAATATAATCTGAATTGGACAGGAGGTCTTTCAATGAAAAAAAGCGCAGAAATTCTTGGTTTACCTGTAATAAGTATTTTGGAAGGTAAAGAGTTAGGCACCGTCAAGGATTTGGTTGTCGACGCCAGTGGCGGGGCGGTTGCCGCACTTATTGTCGACGATGGAAAATGGTATCTTGGCGCAAAATTACTACCGTTCGGGGCCATTACGGGTCTTGGTGAATATGCTATAACTGTTGACAGTAGTGAATATATTCTATCGGTAGTTAAGTCGCCTGAGTTAGAGCAATTACTAATTGAAAATGTGAAAGTGATCGGTACGAAGGTTCTGACCAAAACTGGCCGCATTCAAGGTACGGTTAGCGAGATTGTCATCGACGACACCGGAAAAATTGCTGCCTGCGAAATTTCGGAAAATAATGGGGCAATTTCCAATGTACCGGCTCAACGTATCGTCACTTTTGGTAAAAGCGTTTTAATTATTACTGATGAAGATCAACCGACGCACATTGCCGCAGCAATGGCAAAAACAATGGAAAAACACGATATTCCTGTTGTGAATGAACGGTTAGCCGTACAAACTACACCGACTTCAGCGGTAGCGGTACAGTCTGGAAAAGAAACAGACGACGATCCTACAAGGAAATTTGACGAAAAACACCGCAAGTTTCTACTTGGAAAGAAGGCCAGTCGCCGCATTGAAACCGATAACGGCATGATTATCGTCGATCAGGGTGGAGAGATTACCGAAGAAGTTTTACAAAAGGCCAAACTAGCCGGCAAATTCGTTGAACTATCCATGAGCGTACAGTGAGAACCGCAAGTCCCCGCTTTTTGCGGGGGCTTTATATTCTCTATAAGACCTTAAATAGCGAAAGGTGTTAGGCCGTGGAACCTGTAGCAATAAAGAGAAAAAACAATTTGATGTTATTCTTGCTAATTATATTTTTATTTACAGCAATAAGCTTTGGTGCCACCAATGCCGCTTTCATGGTTACGCAGAATATTTACCACGGTGTAACGGTTGAAGGTGTACCTGTCGGGGGACTGACTATCCAGGAAGCGGAGAGACGGTTACGTACGCACTTTGGAGAACGTCTAAAGCATCCTCTGATAGAATTGGTTTATGAAAATAATAAGTGGGAAATTACGGCTAGCCAAATAGATTTTTCGATAGACACAGCTTCGCTTGCCAGGAAAGCTTACCAAGTTGGCCGCAGAGGGGGGATACTTCAACGACTGCGAGAACGCTATCTTGCCATTTATCATAGTTATACGTTACCTCTAGAAATAAGCTATAATCACGAAAAATTACAAGCAGTCGTTACCAAAATTGCCAAAGAAGTGAATCGGGATGCTCAGAATGCATCTCTCGCACAACACAAAGGCGGAGTGACTATTACCCCTGAAATCATTGGCTTAAAGGTAAACGTCGCGCAAACCGTCGCTGATATCGTAAGTAAAATGAATCGTTCCCTGCCGGTTAGGAGCGAGCTCGCGGTAGAAAAAGTAGTCCCGCCTATCCTCGCACAAGACCTTGTTGCTATTGATGGCATTATTGCCGCCTATACCACCCAATTTGACCCACGAGACGAAAATCGAACTCAGAATATCCAGTTAGCGGCGAAAAGCATTAATGGCGTTCTGGTACGGCCTGGTCAGGTATTTTCCTTTAATGCTCATGTGGGACCGCGGCTGGCGGAGAATGGTTACCGTGAAGCGCCTGTTTTTGTCGATGGTAGGTTAAGCACTGACTGGGGAGGAGGAGTGTGCCAAGTAAGCAGTACTTTGTATAACGCCGTACTGTTGGCCGACTTAGGGATTGAAGAGCGAACCGCCCATTTTCGCCCCCCTGGCTATGTTCCTCTCGGGCAAGATGCTACTGTAGCTGACAATCAACTGGATTTTAAATTTAGGAATACCACTGCCAATAACATTTATCTCACGACTGAGGTAACGGGCAATCAACTTACTGTTTACATCTTCGGCAAACGGATGCCTAATAGCCCGGAAATTCGCATTATTACTGCAGACAAGCAAATACTTGAGCCAAAAACCGTAATCAAACAAGATCCTACACTAGAAATGGGTAAGGAAGTTATTGAGTCCGAAGGACAAAAGGGATACCAAGTTACAACTTACCGAATTAAGCTAAGGAACGGTCAGGAAATTGCCCGTGAATTTCTCGCCAGTGATGAATATAACCCTGTTGACCGGTTAATCCGCGTCGGTACTAAAACCTCGCCAAAAGAACCTAGCAAGTGATTAAGACCTGTATATTCTATTTTATTTACCGAGCAGTAAAAAGGGATGAGTAAAACATACTCATCCCTTTTTTTCCTATGCTCACTTTAAAATTTAACTATAAACGACGATACAACCCAACTACTTTTCCTAATATAGTCACATTTTGGGAGTAAATCGGTTCCATATAATTGTTTTCAGGTTGCAAGCGAATATAGTCTCTTTCCTTATAGAACCGTTTTACCGTGGCTTCTTCGCCATCAAGTAAAGCAACGACTATGTCCCCGTTTCTGGCCGTATTTTGTTCACGCACAATCACAAGATCGCCGTCAAGGATACCGGCGTAATCATACTATCGCCTCTAACAGCCAACATAAAAACATTATCATCGTTACCGACAAACTCTGTTGGCAGAGGATAGACTTCTTCAATATTTTCCACCGCTAAAATAGGTTGGCCCGCCGTAACCCGTCCAACCATAGGAACAGGGGTTAGGGCTTTTTGACGCCATGGCGCTTCATCAAGCACTTCTATAGCTCTGGGTTTGGTCGGGTCGCGCCGGATAAAGCCTAGTTCTTCCAATTTAGAGAGGTGGCTGTGTACGGTAGAACTTGAACTCAAGCCAACCGCTTCACCAATTTCGCGAACTGATGGAGGGTACCCTTTTATGCGTAACGTTTCTTTTATGTAGGCTAAAATCTGCTTTTGCCGAGTACTTAATAAAAATTCCTTAGTCACTTTTTATTCAACCCCTGTAAACTCCTATTTGCTTTCATTATAACAATATTTTCCCGCTATTGCAAACATGGGTTCGAAAAATGTATAAGCTTATTGACCAAACATATGTACTATGGTAAAATGTCTCTAGGCGAACATATGTTTAGGGGGCAGTTGTATGTTAAAGTTTTATTTAAAATTATTTTTATTTACCATGTTCGTAGTAATTATCTCCTGGTATGGTCTAAGCGGTGCATTTGCACACACAAATGCATTTTTGCTGTCTAGTTCTTATCAGATTATTACCGTTAATAATGGTGATACTTTATGGTCGATTGCATCAAATTATGTAACTGACCAAGATGATATTCGCGACTTAATCATAGCAATTAAGCATACAAATAATTTAGATAATGGCGTGGTAATTCATCCAGGTCAACAACTTAAAATTCCACTCAAAACAAAAAATCTCGAGATAGGCATTGTCGTCAAAAAATAGGCACTTAATGCCTATTTTTTTTTGTGATTTTTTACGTCCGATAATATCTATTATGTTAAGTAATATGAAAAAGTAGAACAAAACGATAAACCGGCTTAAATCTAGTCAATGAGGCAATGTATACTTTTTCCTCTTTTGATACATATTACATTTAGATGAGAGATTTTCATATTTTGCAGCCCAGATAAATCAAGGGTTCTGAAGACAATAAAAAGGACTTCACCCCCAGAATTGCCGAATTTATCAAGTGACAAAACAATCCAAATCCAGCAAATGGAGGTTGAAGTCACTATGTATATTCGGCAAAAACCCTTATTTTCCTTCGATACTCTTATGCAATATCAACCCAAAACTCGTCTGGCGATGGTTTTTGAAAGTATTGATCTTCACCCCTTGTTAAAGACTTTACCAATAAAATCTATCCGCGGCCCTAAAGGATATAGTTCAGCCGCATTAATAAAAGCCTTTCTTGCAATGAGGTTATGTTCCATTCCTACCGTCACATTACTGGTCGAGCGCTTAAAAACTGACTTGGTTTTTCGCTACGAATGCGGCTTTTCACTAGAGCAGCCTGTACCATCATTAGCTACATTTAGTCGTTTCTTTCAAAAGATAGCTGAGACAGATAGCCTACAAGTGCTATTCTCTGCTTTGGTAGATACCGCCATTCAAGACAAGGTCATATCTGGTGAAGTTGTTGCAATCGATGCCAGCGCCATCGACTCTTATGAAAAACCTGTTCCTAAAAAGGAGCTAAATAGCAATGGCGACAGTGCTACCTGGGGTGCTAAGCTAGATACCCATGGTAATCAACATGTATGGTTTGGCTATAAACTACACCTGGCAGTTGACACCAAAAGCGAATTACCTATAGCGGTCAAAGTCACTCCTGCCAATCGGAACGATGTCACACAGGCTATCCCTTTAATGGATGAAATCAAGCACCAGCCAAAGTACTACTGCATGGATATGGGCTATGATGCCAAAGATGTTTATCAAGCCGCATATGAGCGCCAAGCACAAGCCATTATCCCTCTCAATCGCCGGAAAGAAAAATTACCGCCCGAAGGAATGGACGAAAATCGTACTCCAACATGCTCCATGGGTTATCCGATGGTTTACTGGGGGTGTGAAAGAGAAAAAGGAATATTAAAGTTTCGGTGTCCCCATGTATGTGGCAAAGTTAATTGTCCTAACGGGAGTGCATGGTGTTCACCGTCTAACTATGGCCTGGTTATAAAGAAAAAAGTTGAAGATGATCCGCGCAGCTTCTGTACTCCTCATCGTGGCACACGGGAATGGGAAAAACTTTATGCGGAGCGAACATCGGTAGAACGAGCATTTTCCCGATTGAAGGAGCAGCTTGGAGCAAACACAGTTCGTGTACAGGGAATTAAAAAGGTTACAGCACATCTAATGCTTTGCTGCATTGCTTTACTGGCAGGAACAATAGCGGTTAATCGCCAGATACATCAGCAAAAAGCAGCCTAATTATTGTTTTTCATCTTACTTTTTACAGAATTAGCCCGCCATAGGGATAGGTCTACCCTTTTTTAGGCTAATATTAGAGCATTTTTGTTAAAAATTGGCTAATTACACTAATAGCTCTTGAATTTGACATCAAAATTGCTTAAAGACATCTCTTTGTGGATAACTTGCGATTGAATTATGCAAAACTCTCAATTGTTTAAAGGAGCGGAGAAAACAAAATGGCGTTGGGAGTGGCAATTATCGGGGCTGGTATGATCGCCAATATTCATGTCACAGCCCTTCAAGAAATACCCGGGGCGAGGATTACCGGAGTTTGGAGCCGAAATGCGGAGGCAACTGCTAAATTTGCCGCCAAACACGGGATAAAGGCTTTTAAATCGTATGAAGATGTTCTGGCTGACGCGAAGACCGATATTATTAGCCTGTGCCTCCCGCCAGGCCTTCATGTCGACTTCGGTTTGCAGGCAGCAGCGGCGGGAAAACATCTGATAGTGGAAAAGCCGATGGATATCGACGCGGCAAAAGCGCGACGGCTTATTGAAGTGTACCGTGCGAAAAATCTTGTTCTGTCGGTAATTTTTCAAAACCGGTTTACCCCCGCCGCGCAGCGGGTTAAAGCCGCCCTTGACGCCGGGCTGCTCGGCAGGCTAATCCTGGGAGATGCATACGTTAAGTGGTACCGTTCGCCCGAATATTATGCCAATGGCGCTTGGCGGGGCACTTGGAATATTGAGGGTGGCGGAGCGCTTATCAACCAGGCAATTCACACGATCGACCTTCTCCAATGGTTTATGGGCGGTGTAAAATCCGTTTCCGGAATGATTAAGACATCCATCCATAAAATAGAAACGGAAGATTTAGGCGTTGCCGCAGTGGAGTATCATAACGGTGCGCTTGGCGTCATTGAAGGCTCAACGGCCATTACACCCGGCTACAAAGAAAGGATCGAAATCCATGGAACTAAAGGCTCTTTTATATTAGAAGGTGGTATAGTCAAAGAGTGGAAGGTGGAAGGCTGCAGAGAAGAAGATTATATTGATACTCAGCCAATTTCGTACGGCGCGACGAATTCGCCGGCTATTTCGAGCGTAAACCACAAGGCGCAAATGCTGGACATTCTCCGAGCCGTTGAGCAGGGGAAGGATCCTTTGGTTACCGGCGAAGAAGGGCTCAAATCATTGGAAATCGTGCTAGGTATTTACGAATCGTCGCGGAAAGGGCAAAAAATCCAGCTGGCCTAGGCCTTATTGCCAAAGCATTTTCTCCCTGTTTTAGGAGTTATAATTGGTCGCACCTGCTTTTGTAATAAGGCAAACCTGACTCCGCCGCCTATTGAACCCGGCCGTATTTTGTGCGACAATGGCAGTAAAAGGGTTTAGGAGGCTGTGGTCGATGTCCGAACAAGAGAAAAGACCGGAACAAGCGCTTACCCTAAACCAACGGCTTAAAGAGTGGGCGCGCAAGCTTAAAGGTGACGTCATCGCCCTTTATTTTGCGCTCAAGCACCCCGCGACCCCGCTTTACGCCAAGGTGGTTACCGCCATCGTTGTCGGTTACGCTTTGAGTCCCATAGACTTAGTCCCAGATTTCGTGCCGGTGCTTGGGTATTTGGATGACGTAATTCTTCTGCCGCTGGGCATAGCCCTGGCAATAAAGTTGATACCGATAGACGTACTAACTGCCTGCCGCGAAGAAGCCCGCAATAATCCGCCAGCGCTGAAGCCTAAGATTTGGGCTGCGGCGGTTGTCATCGTTTTTCTTTGGTTGGCTATTGTTTATGCCGTGTACGCGTGGCTAAAATAGTAGTGTGCCGGAATGCGCCTGTTCCTACGGCTAAGCCGTAGGCCGGACGGGGTGGAGGTGTTATTCAGTAGTGCGGCAAAGAATATAGAAAAATAATGAAAAGAGGTGATTTTTATAAAAAAGTCAACTATCGTATGTTACTGCAAAAACGTCACCGAAGAAGAAATCATCGAGCATGTAGCGGTGAGGAAATGCTGCTCCAGTCTTGAGGATATCCAAAGACATACCGGGGCCAATACCGGGGCAGAATGTCACATCAAAAATCCGGCCGGCGTCTGATGTGGTTCGGTCGTGCAATCGGTGATTGCAAAAGCGCTGACCATGCGGAAATAGCTGCCTGGCGGCAAAAACCCCTTAACTCATGGCTGACATGAGTTAAGGGGTTAATTTTTATTCTATCGTATTTTTCAGGATGCCGATGCCCTCGATTTCCAGTTC
This sequence comes from Thermosinus carboxydivorans Nor1, assembly GCF_000169155.1. Lineage (NCBI taxonomy): Bacteria > Bacillati > Bacillota > Negativicutes > Selenomonadales > Sporomusaceae > Thermosinus > Thermosinus carboxydivorans. Next base: position 94,736 of record NZ_AAWL01000002.1, on the reverse strand, counting down.
CATCACATCGCCGGATTTCAGGAATTTTGGCGGGTTAAAGCCCGCGCCCACGCCGGAAGGCGTGCCGGTGGCGATGATGTCGCCCGGCTCTAAGGTGATGCCTGCGGAGATGACTTCAATCAAGGTGGGGATATCGAAGACCATGTCCCGGGTATTCGCGTTCTGTCTGATTTCCCCGTTAATTTTGCAGGAGATATTAAGGTTATGGGGATCAGGGATGGCGCTTTTGTGCACAAGGCATGGACCAAGCGGTGCAAATGTATCGAGCCCTTTGCCCAAAAACCATTGTATGTGGCGTTTTTGCAGATCGCGGGCCGTCACGTCGTTCATGATGGTATAGCCGAAAACATAATCATATGCATCAGCTTTGGAAACTTTGCTTGCTGTTTTGCCGATAACCACGGCCAGTTCCACTTCATAGTCCAACTGACTGGTAACATCCTGGTGGTTTTTAACGGCTGTGCCCGGGCCGACAACGGCGGTTGGCGGCTTGGTAAAGACAACGGGATGCTTGGGTACCGCGGTGCTGGCATCACCGGTCTTGTCAAATTCCAGCGCATGCTCGACATAGTTTTTGCCGATGCAAAAGATATTCTTTTTCGGCCGGGGAATAGGCGCCAGGACAGTTACAGCTTCAGCCGCGACAAGGGGGAAATTTTTATCGGCCGCGGCTTTTTCTGCAAGCGCCTTGATCTTGGCGACAACGTCATCGCCGGCTTCGATAATGGCCTGCATGTCATCCGGAATATCCGCACTGCCCAGGAAATGCTTTTCAGCGGCGGCAAGCGGGACAATAAACCTTTGTTCTTGCGTAAAGAGTCCCACATGCTGCTTGCCGTCTTGCACATAAGTTACAAACTGCATCAACATCCCTCCAGATTTTGCCATTTTTCATGGTAAAAAAAGTAAATATTGCCATTTTTATTATAACTTATGTTACACCGCGTGTACAGGGGGGAGAGAAGGGATTTAATGTGCTTGGGGGCGGTAGGGCGCCGGAATGGTGGCGGTAAGAAAATCGTCCCAGCCCAGGCGGTCGATCATTTGGCCAAGGCGCTCCTTGGTCCGGCCATGCTGGCGGTAATAAGCGAGGATGGCGCGCACGATGGCCGGTACTTCCTCGGCAGGGATATTTTCGCCGACGATTTTGCCTACCTGGGCGTGCCGGCCTGCATTGCCCCCCACTACCAGCGTAAAGCCTTTCGGCAGGCCGAAAAGGCCAATATCTTTGACGAAAACTTCGGCACAGCAGTTCGGACAGCCGCTCACGCCGATGCGCACCTTGCCGGGAACTTCCTGGCCGAAAAATTCGCTGTCCAGCGCCAGGCCAAGGGCAGTGCTGTCTTGCTGGGCCATTGGGCAATCCGGCTTTCCGGGACACATGGCGACGGCTCGCACCGACTTGGCGATAAAGGATTCCGGCTTGCAGCCCAGTTCGGTCAGGGCTTTTTCGCCGTCAGCCAGGCTAAGACCCATAATTGTAATACCATTGCCGACGATTTTGAGCCGGCCGCCGTATTTTTCCGCCACGGCGGCGATTTGGCGGAGCTGCTCAGGTGTGGTTAGGCCGCCGGGAATATGAGGAGTGACCGGGAATTTGACTCTTTTATTCAAAAACGGAATATTGGCCAGCGGGGGAAGCGTCATCGGGGGACCTCCTTGTCAGAATTATGTAAAACAATTTAATTATAACGCATAATTCGGTGGATGGACAGGGGGACGACCAGCACCGTTAAGTAATGGAGCATGCCAAAGCCTGTGGCGCTAGTGCGGCGAAAATAATTACAAAAAAATAATTTTTCCATGCGGTGAAAAAGGAAAACCGACAATTTCCCCGAATATAGTACACGTAATCATTCCATTTTTATCCGGATACTTGTCAAGCGGAGTGAAGCGAAGTATGAAAGGGACTGTTGTCGGTACCTGGGTGAACACCGCCCGCAATGTGTGGGGCGAGGACCTCGCGGCCGAGGCGATGGAACATGTCGGCTGGCCGCGGGACAAGATTTTTCTGCCGACAGAAGAAGTAGCAGACGAACAGCCGAAAAAATTTGCGGCCTACATCGCCGCTAAGACCGGTCAGACGGAAGAAGCGGTGTGGCTGACCATCGGCAAGGACAATATCCGCACCTTTGCTCAGGCCTATCCGGCCTTTTTCCGTCAGGAAAACCTGTATTCTTTCCTGCGCTCCATGTACGATGTCCATGTCGTCATGGTCAAACGAATCCCCGGCGCCAATCCGCCGGAACTTCTTATCAGCCCCGTATCGGAATATGAGGCGGTGCTAAGCTACCGCTCTAAGCGGGGGATGTTCGGTTACCTTAAGGGTCTATTGGCCGGCGCGGCGGAATATTTTAACGAAGCCATCACGACTGAAATCCTGGAAGCGTCACCCGAACACATGAAAATCAAGATCCGGTTTCCCCAGCCTATCACCCATACCGTGCGGTACCGGCTGAATGAGTGGCTGTCGCTGGGGGTAATCCGCCACATGGCCGGCAAGATCGGTCTGGCGGCCATGGCGATAACCCTGGCGGTCGTCGCCGGGCTAAACTTGGTCGGCCTTAGCGTGCCCTGGTGGACAGCCCTGGTGAGCGGCGTGGGTGCCGGTATTGGCGCGGCCCTGTTGCTCAGGCCGCTCGGCGCGGTAATGGACGAAATTAAGGGGCTGCAAGAGCACCGCTATTTTACGGAAACCAGCATAAAATCCGCCGATGAGTTTGAGACCATCGTAGCAATGCTGGCCAAGTACAAGCAGCAGGTCAAGACGGACTTTACCGGGTTTAAGGGTATTACCGACGAGATGAATAAATACGCAGATAACTTTAATAGCCTGGCTGACCGCATGCGCGCCACCTCGGAGGAAATTTCCGGCGTCGTCAACGACGTGGCCGCTGCCGCGACTAACCAGGCGCAGGAGACGGAAGGGGCCGTCATTATCCTGAACGGCAATCTGGAAACGCTGCGCAGTGTTGTCGATGAACAAAGCCGCAACAAAGAGCGGCTGGAGGCGGCAGTGTGCGAGATTAATAAAGGTTTTGCCGAGGTGGAAGCTTCAAGCAACAAACTGGCTCACAGTCTGGAGCGCTTCGCCGATGTGAAGGATTCGGCTGCGAAACTGCAGGCCCAGGCCAGTAAAATCAACGAAATCACCGGGCTGGTGGCGGCTATCGCCGGTCAGACCAACCTGCTGGCCCTTAATGCCGCCATCGAAGCCGCCCGGGCCGGCGAGCATGGGCGGGGCTTCGCCGTCGTGGCGGAGGAAGTTCGCAAACTCGCCGAGCAGTCCCACCATCATTCGGACAGCATTTCCCGCGACCTCAAGGTGCTGATGGAAATCATCAGCAGTGTCGTGGCGATGATTGAGGAAGAATATGCCGTACTGGATGCGGAAAGCCGCCAACTGCGCGAGGTCGTGGCTGGCAATAGCCGCCATGTCGAGAATATCCATCGGGTGGCGGAGAATATCGTTGAAATGGCCGGCAAGCTGGAAGAGGAGATGGCCGGTCTCAACCAGGTTTACGGCAAGATCGAATCGCTGGCCGCCATCTCTGAGGAAAACTCGGCCGCCAGTGAGGAAGTGAGCGCCGCCGTGCAGGTGTATAACGACAAACTGCAGGACATGATGGACAAAATCCGCGAATTTAAGACAGTTATTCAGCACTTCAGCGAAGATATGAATGTTTATCGGACATAAAACCAAAAGCAAGCCGCGTACACCGGTACGCGGCTTTGGTATGCCAATATGCGCCAATATTAGAAGCTCCGGTGAAAGTTTTGGCGCCGCAAGGCTGCTCATGATGATGCTGGCGGGGCGTTGCCTTTTTAGCGGCGTGGCGCGCACTGACGCGGGAAGCATTGGCGCGGGAAGCAACCAAAGGGGAAGCACTGCCGGGGGAAGCAAAAGCGCGGGAAACATTGGCGTGGAAAACATTGGCGTGGGAAACAAAAGCGCGGGAAACATTGGCGCGGGAAACAAAAGCGCGGAAAGCAGCTAAAGGGGAAACAACGCGGAAAACAAACTCTGGGACGGCAGCCGAAGGGGAAACATTGGCGCTCCTCCTGTCGCGCCGATTCTATGTCCTCGTCCTCCCAGTCCTCTATTTCCGGGTCTTCCCATTCATCGGACCACCATTTTTCGTTGGCCACATGATGCCCTCCTTTCAAACGAATCCTATTACATAATATGCAGACCCCCATATATGTGCCAGATAAAAAAGAAAGGCAGCGCTCTCGCTGCCTTTCTTGCCACGGGGGAGATTGCCACGGGGACGGTTCTCTTGACAATGTCAAATTTTTCCAAATAACACAACAATTCAGTTGCCATAGGGATAATTTATGAAAAGATAGTTTGAATTTGCATACATTGTGCTGTGTCAATTATTGTCATACTGCTATGGGGATAACAAGACAAGCGCATTATTGTCAGAGGGACGGGTTGTCAGAAGAACCGTCCCTCTGACAATTCTTTAAAGAGCTGAATAAACTGCCGGGCCTTTTCGGTAATAAGGTGGTAGTTTTGCTGGGCGATGGCCTGTTTGTCCACTAGCTCGCTGCCGATGCCGAAGGCAAAGGCGCCGGCCTTTAAAAAGGCGGGAATGTTTTCGGCGTTGATGCCGCCGACCGGCATGAATTTCATGTGGTTAAGCGGGCCTAAGACCTCTTTCAGATAGCGTGGTCCCAGCGCGCCGGCCGGGAACAGTTTGACAATTTCCGCCCCCAGTTTATAGGCTTGCACCATTTCCGTAGGGGTGGTTACGCCCGGCACGGCGATTTTGCCGTATTGATTGGCGACCTTGATAACTTCGGCATCCAAATTGGGCGCCAGGATAAATTCAGCGCCGGCATCAATTACGGCCTGGGCGGCCGAGGGGGTAATGACCGTGCCGGCACCGACAGCCATTTTGCCTTTCATCACGGCGGCAAGGGCCTCGATCATACCTAAATAGCCGGCTGTGTTGCAGGTGACCTCGATGGCCCGGATGCCGCCGGCGTACAGGGCTTCGGCAATTTTGACAATTTCCTCCGGCCGGGTGCCGCGGACAATGGCGACAATGCCGGTTTCCTCAATAAGGCGGACAACTTCGGTCTTGGTCATAGCAGCCTCCTTATTCTTCTGCCCATTCCCGTTGAATACGGGCGATTTCTTCAAATTCCTTTTGGAGGTTCCAGTAGATGCGCTCGTAGATGGCGTACAGGCGCTGGTAGCGCTCGTGGTGCCGTTCATTTGGCAGATACTGCTCTTTAATATTTATAAATTTGGTCACTTCTTTGATATTGCCGAGAATGCCGAGGGCGGTCATGCCGAGGATGGCAGCGCCGAAGGCCGAACCTTCTGGTTCGCCGGGGACGCTGATCGGCCGGCCGAAGACGTCGGCCATGATCTGCACCCACAGCCGGGAGCGGGTGAAGCTCCCGCTGACCCGGATTTCTTCGGCCCGGCCGGCCACTTCTTCCAGGGCGGTGAAAATACTGTACATGCGGTAACAGATGCCTTCCAGCGTTGCCCGGATGAGGTGGCGCTTGCCGTGATTAAGGTTAAGACCGAACAAGACACCGCGGGCGTTGGCGTTCCAGTAAGGGGCGCGTTCGCCAGTAAAGAAGGGAAGCATAATAAGACCATCTGAACCGGCGGGCTTCTGTTCGGCATAACGGCTGAGAATTTCATAGGGGTCTAGGCTCAGTTTTTCAGCCACGAATTGCTCGGTGGCGGCAAACTTGTCTCTTGCCCAGCGGAAGGCGATGCCGCCGTTATTGATGGCGCCGCCCAGCACCCAGTATTCGTCGGTAAGGTTATAGCACCAGGTGCGACCTTTCGGATCGACCGCCGGTTTATCGGTGACGACGCGCACGGCGCCGCTGGTGCCAATCATCGCGGTGAGCTGGCCGGGCAAGACGGCGCCTGACCCTACACTGGACAGTACTCCGTCGCCAGCGCCCAATACCACCGGCGTAGCGGGACTGATACCGAGCCGGTCAGCGATGGCCGGGAGCAGCGGCCCTTCCACGCTAGTGGTTGCTGCTACCGGCGACAGCTGGTCCTCGGTCAGCCCCAATAGCTCCATCAGTTCGCCGTCCCAGCACCGGTCATGGATGTTGTATAGACCGGTGCCAGAGGCGATAGAGCGGTCGACGACATATTTACCCAGGAAGCGGTAGAGGATGTATTCTTTGATGGAGATAAAGCGGGCGGCGCGCCGGAACAGATCGGGCCGCTCATGGCGCAGCCATAGCACCTTCGACAGCGGGTACATCGGGTGGAGCGGGCAGCCGGTGCGCTCATAAATGGCCTGGGCATCATGGTGGCGTTTAAGCTCCTCGGTATAGCTTTGGCTGCGCGAGTCGGCCCAGGTAAGCATGCGACCGAGGGGCGCACCATCTTTGTCGACGGGGATGAAACTGTGAAAGACCGAGCTGAAGCACAGCCCGGCAATGGTTTTTGGCGGCAGGGCCGCCTGCTGGACGGCTCGCGCGGTAACGGTCAGGACGGCCTGGAAAATTTCGTCCGGATCCTGTTCGGCCCAGGCCGCCTGGGGGGTATAGAGCGGATATTCAAGCGATTGGTTGGCTAACGCCACGCCATCTTCGCGGTACACAGCGGCGCGACAGCCGGTGGTGCCGATATCTACGCCAATGATGACTTGCATTGACTAAGGCTCCTTCTACAGTTTGTCGATTAACTCGCCCTGGTCATCAAACCGCATGGGGGCAGGGTCGGTCAGGATGGTTATGCCCGGCTTGGTACGGGCTTCGTCCAGCATAGCTTCGGAAATGTAAATTTCGCCAAGGTGCAGCGTGTTCTTGATGCGGACAATGCGGACTTTGGTCAGGTCGCGGGCGTTGCAGGTCTTGATCGCGGCTTTGATGGCGTCGCGGTCGTTTTCCAGCACGGTGGGCATGTGGGTAGGGCCGACGACGGTAGAGGTCAGGCCGTTGGCGTAGGTCATGGGGAAGTTGACCTTGTTTACCAGTTTGCGGGTGGTAAAATCAGCGGCGCCCATGCCGTTGCCGTTACCGTGGGTCCGTTCGGTGAGGTCGAGAATGACCATCTTGGATACATCCGGTCCCCCGCTGGCATAGGGTGTGGGGTAGCGGCCGGTGATGTTGGGGTCGGCGCCGTCGCCGGAGATATCTTTGCCAATTTCATCGACAATCAGCACATCAATCTGGTCAAACATGATGCGGGGCATATTGGCTTTGGCTTCGACCAAAAGTTCCCGGTCGGTTTCAATGATGTTTTCGGCCGGGACGGCAACGATTTTGGCAATCCGGTCATAGGCATTCTCCACCGTGGCCACCCCGAACAGGATGGGCAGACGTTCGAGGGCGATACTGGCCATGGCGACGATGTGTTCGGCCATATATTTGAAGCTGTAAGCATGGCACGACTCCGCCCCTTTTTGTTTACCGAGACCAATAGTGATCATTTTCACTAGACCGCTTTCGTTCGGACCACGGAAGGCGGTATGGGGCTTGACGCGGTTGATGACGACAATACCGTCCGCGCCATAGGCGTGTTTGTCTACATAAACCGGCAGGCCGTTTTCCAGGCGGCCGATTTCCACGACCTCCATTGATGATAAAATCGGGCAGCCGGCGCTTGCCTCCGTCACTCCCAGGTTGGCCAGCACTTCTTTTTGGCCCTCGGCGGTAGCGCCGCCATGGCTGCCCATGGCGGGGACGATAAAGGGGTGGGCGCCCCGTTGTTGCAGTTCTTCGACGGTTATGCGCACCAGGGTAGGGATTTCGGCAACGCCACGGCTGCCTACGGCCACGGCGATACGCATGCCCGGTTTGACGCGGTCCATGATGCCAGGCTTAGCGAGTTCCTGGCGCAAGGTCCCGGCGACATCGGTGACTTCCGGGGCGGGAAAGGTTTGGCGCACTTTGGCCATGCGCGGCAGGGGGATATCTTTTAAAAGCTGCTGAATAATATCCATTACGCGGCCTCCTTAAAATAAAATCAATAATTTATTTGACAGTAGTTGCCATTGTCCTCTTGCGACTAAAAGTCGCGTTTGCGGATTGCGCCCTGGGCGGCTGACAAAGTGGCGGCGCTGTACAGCCTTAGGAAGGTGCTGTCCGTTTGGGTCCGGCGGGGCCGGGCGGCGGCGCGGCGCTGGGCGGCCGTCTTATCATCGACCTCCCAGGTCAGCGTGCGGGCGGCAATGTCGATAGCGATGATGTCGCCGGTCGCTACTAGACCGATCGGGCCGCCGAGCGCCGCCTCAGGTGAAAGGTAGCCGATGGCCAGCCCGCCGGAAGCCCCGGAAAAGCGGCCGTCGGTAATAATGGCCACTCTGCCGACTTTGCTCAGGATTTCGGTGGCGCGGTGCATTTCGCGCATGCCAGGGCCGCCGACCGGTCCTTCGTTGCGGATGATGATGACTTCGCCGCTTTTGATCGTGCCGGCGTCAGCCGCGGCCATACACTCTTCCTCACTCTCGAAGACGCGAGCCGGTCCACGGAATTGCCACAGTTCACGGGGTACGGCCGAGCTCTTGACTACCGCCCCGTCGGGGGCAAGGTTGCCCTGAAGGACAGTGATGCCGCCTTCGCTCTGGTAAGGGACGCTAAGCGGCCGAATGACCTGGCCGTCCGCGCCTTTGGCGCCACTAAGATTGTCGGCGAGGGTACGGCCGGTAACGGTAAGAACCGACAAATCAAGCAAGGGGGCAAGTTCTTTCATCAGGGTGGGAATGCCGCCAACGGGATGGAGGTCGGCAACGGTATATTCGTCGCTATTGGGGTAAATACGGGTGATGAGCGGCGTGCGTTTGCTGATGCGGTCAAAGTCGGCCATGGTGAGGCTTAGGCCGGCCTCGTGGGCGATGGCCGGCAGGTGCAGCACGGTGTTGAGCGAGCCGCCGATGGCCAGCACGACGGTCAGGGCATTTTCCAGCGCCGCCCGGGTCATGATGGTGCGGGGCGTGATGCCCTTGTTCACCAGGTCGACAATCGCCTGGCCGGTCGCGTAGGCGAGCCGGTCGCGTTCGGCCGACAGGGCCGGCGCCGTACCCGAACCGGGGAGGGTCAGACCCAGCGCTTCGGCGACAATGCACATGGTGTTGGCCGTGCCGAGGAAGGGGCAGATGCCGGGATGCGGGTAATACTCCAGGGTCACGTCGACCAGGGCCTTCTCGTCGATTTCGCCGCGGATGAAGCTTTGCCGGGCCGCTTTCGATTGTTTGGGTTTGATCCGGTTGACCATCGGCCCGCCGGTGAGCATAATGGCCGGGATGTTGAGGCGAGCGGCGGCCATAAGCATGGCCGGGACTACTTTATCGCACGAGCCGAGCAGCACCATGCCGTCAAAGATGCCGTGGCCGCGCACCATGATTTCAATGGAATCGGCGATGAGTTCGCGGCTGGGCAGCACATATTTCATGCCACTGTGGCTTTGGGTAATGCCATCGCAGACGGCGATGGTGCTAAATTCCAGCGGCAAGGCGCCGGCATCGGCAATGCCCTGTTTGACGTGGGCGGCCAGGTCGCGCAAGTGGGCGTGGCCGGGGACAATTTCATTCCACGAATTAACGACGGCGATAATGGGCTTATCGAGGTCAGCGTAAGCCGTGCCGCAGGAACAGAGATGGCCTTTGGCAATCGCTCGCTGATAGGGGGAAAAGCTGCTGAGCCTGTTGGCCAAGGTACTTACTCCTTTTAAGTAAATTTTCTTTTTGTCAATTCGAATTTAAAAGAATTTTCCATACCAATTATATACCTGTTCGGCCGGCGCTGCAACATCTGTCCGACAGTAAACTGGCGATAAACAGCGAAGGGACCGGTCCTGGGTTAGCGGACTCGGTCCCTTGCTTATAGCTATTCCAGAATGCGCCGGACAACGATAATCTGCCGAAAGGCGATGCCAGTGAGAAAGGCAACCGTCATGTCCCGGGTCGCCATCGTCACCGCCGCAATAATGATAACAACCGCCAGGTCCTGACGGGACTGGACGTCCTGAATGAGCAGGCCGTGTTCAATGCCGACATAAATGAGCAGTACACCCAATATAGGGTAAGGGAAAAATGCGAAGACCGAGACGCCAAAGTAATACACCGCTGCCGCTAGCAAGATGTAAAACAGGCCGGCCAAAACAGTAGCCATGCCCGTCCGGGCGCCGAAGCGGTAATGGGCGGTGACGCCGCCGCAGCCGTGGCAGCAGGGGATACCGCCGGCCAAGCCGGCCAGCAGGTTGAAAAGGCCCATGCCGAAGGCCAGCCGGTTGGCTTTAACCCGGTCGGCCTGCCCGGCAAAATAGGTTTTGAGCGTGTTTTCCGTGGCAATGATGGCGTTGCCAAGGCTGAGCGGAATTTGGGGCAGCACGAGCAGCCAAAAGGCCTGGAGAAAGGCAGAAGTGGCAGGGAGTTCCGGCAGACTAAAGGTAGCCGGATTGGCGGGCGTCAGTCGGGCGCCGAACAGAATAGCTAATGCGGCGCCGGCGGTCACTACGAGAAGGGCGGCCGGATATTTGGGGTGCGGCATGGCTATAAGCAAGAGGCCGGTAAAGACGATGCCTAACAGCAGGCTGGCTGGCAAAGTCATTCCGAACAACGCCACCGTTTCTGCCGGTCCGCCGATAATGACCTGAGGGGTTTTGAACAGCTTAATGCCGCTGTCGACCAGCAGCAGGCCGGTGCCCAGCTGGATGCCGCGGATCACCGGCAGGGGAAAGAGCTTTTTTATAGCCTGCATCACGGTCGGCATGGATAGCGCCAGGAACAAAAAACCAATGAGCAGCGCCCCGGCGTGGATTATCTCCGGGGCAAGCCTTGCGGCCAGCGCTACGGTGCAGAACACTTTCAGGGGCTGCACGGGAACGGGCACGCGGTAATACAGCCCTGTCACGAGATAAAAGAGCCCGCAGGCCAAGAGCGCAATGAAGGGGTTAATGCCACTTGTGGCGGCCAGGGCAACGACAAGCGGCAGGAGGACGCCGATGTCAGCCAGGCTGCCGGCCAGTTCAAACCGGTTTAGCCGCATGACTTTAGGCTCCTCCTGCCCTGGGTAGTAAACCAAACGCTAATCATTTGTCTACCTCCTTTTCAAACTGGGAAGGCATAGCCGTTTCCAACTATACCCCGTGGGCGTCGGGCCCAGGCCAGTCTGCCATGGGACGCTACCTTTAGGCGGACAGGCTCGAAGGCGTATTCCATATGTATTATTATAGCGCGGGGAAAGACGCAAAAACAATGAGTTATGGAAAAATTTAACGGTGATAAATTTGCCGCTTGTTGGCAGATGCATTGACACCGGCCGGTTTTTTCCGGTACCATATTAATGATTCGCCTCGGGCGGCTAGGTTATGTCAATGCCATGCGAAGGGAGGGAAGGGTATGGACCAGCTGCTGCAGTTATTCTTAGAGTACGGCCTTATTGGGCTGGTTATCGCGTCTTTCACCGAATCGTTTATTTCGCCAGTCCTCCCTGACCTTTTGCTTATTCCGCTCGCGCTTGCCGCGCCGGACAAAGCCATTGTTTACGCCATGGCGGCCACGGCGGCGTCGGTAGCCGGCGGCGTTATCGGCTATTTTCTCGGCGGCCGGTATGGGGCAGTGCTGATTAAACGGATCGTACCAGAGCGGCACATTGCTGCCATCCGGCGCTGGACTGAGGCGTATGGCCCCTGGGCGATTATTTTGGCGGCGCTGGCGCCCATTCCGTATAAATTTGTAAGCATCAGCGCCGGCGTTTTCCGGATAAGTTTTGGCGTCTTTCTCCTTGCTTCCGCTTTTGGCCGGGCCAAACGCTTCCTGCTGGAAGGGGTGCTCATTTACTACTATGGGCCGCAGGCCATTGACCTGATAAAAAAGTATTCCGACGACACCGTCCTTGTCATTTGCGCGGTCGTAATTGTTGCGGGCGTGCTCATCAGGCGGCTGCGGTCAGCAGGTGCGCCGACTCCGCCGACGGAATAAAATAGGACAAAACCCTGTAGCAAAACTAAGATGCTACAGGGTTTTTGCTAGCTATGGGTGACGCGTGCCTCACATTCGGCCCGCTTGGCATCGTTGAAGTTTTCCAGACTACTCAGGTAGCCGGTAATGCGGCGGACGCGGCGGATCGGCGATTTTTCTACGGCCCGCACCACGATACTGTCGCCGTCTAAGGAAAGTTCCACCCTGCCAAGGATTTTGTTTTTACCCTGCCAGAGTTTAATTTCTTCTTCGACCAAAGCAGTGATTTCGGCGGTGGTCAGCGACGGGTCGGCGGTGACAGTCACGCCATGGATTACCAGGTTTTCCATGGTAAGTCCCTCCAGTTTTTTATTTTTATTATATATCAAGAATTAATATTGGTAAAGAATGAATTTCTCTTTTCCGTGGCGCTGCGGCGAGCAGGGGAAAAGAAGAAACGGGTATAATATCTTTACAGACAAATTTTGCTCTTTTACGCATATTTAAATATGTTAGGAGGTAGGGGCAATGATTCGCGAGCGGCGCAGCAAAGAAAAACTGCAAACCTATTACCATAAATTTGTTAGACAAGGAGAACTAGACCCTAACGTCCACCCCTGGGTGGCCGAGTCGTGGCAGCGCAGTCGGGCGGCGGGGGTGCCTACTGACCGCATGCCGCCGCTCAAAAAACTGGACAAGCAGGAACTAGCCAGGCGGCGGGAGCGGCACCGCGTGGCTATCGCGTATTTGGACGGCCTCTTCCGGGAAATCCGGGAGCATTTTAATGTCTACAACCTGAGCTTGCTACTCTTGGATCAGGAATGCTACGCCCTAAAAAGTTACGCCCTGCCCTTCTTCCAAATGACGCCGGGCGAACTGGAGGGGGCGCGGCTGACCGAGGCGGACATCGGGACATCAAGCATCAGTATCGCTTACCGGCATCAAACGCCCTTTCTCTTATTTGGACCGGAGATGTGGATTGCCGAGTGTCAGACCGGTGACGCTTGCTCGGCACCGGTCATGCCGGAGGGCGAGCTCGAATATGTTCTTACGCTTGTTTCGGTGCAGCAAGAGGAGATCCCCTACGGGGCGGTAATGTCTTTGCTGCTGACTATGAAATACGCCATGGAAAATTACCTGCGGCTGGAGCGGCGCCTGGCCGTCAAACGGACCATCTTGGATGCGGTGCCGCTGGCCGTATACCATATCCTGCCTGGCGGCGAAGTGGCTTACACCAACCGCCTGGGCCAAAGCCGCCTGTCGGTAATAACGCCACAGGGGCAGACCGGCGAGCCACCTAACTTAAGCGATGTGGTCCTCAACTACCGCCACACGCCGCTCTACAAGGGCTTTCTCGGTATCCCGTCCTATAACAAGGAAGTCACCTGGATCACGCCGCAAAAGACTTACGAGGATATCACGACCGTGGTGCCGCTCGAGCGTGATGGCCAGGTAGTCAGTGTGGTCGCCGTGTCCATGCCGATCGAGGATTTGCGCACCATGGTGGCCCATGCGGCCGGGTATACGGCCCGCTACAGCTTGGCGAGCATTGTCGGCGAGGCGCCGGCGGTCGTCTCCCTTAAAGAAAAGGCCACCCGGGTGGCCCGCGGCCATGGCCACGTCTTGTTGCAGGGCGAACCCGGCACCGGCAAGCAGCGGCTGGCCCATGGCATTCACCAGGCCAGCCCCCGTGCGGGCGGACCACTTATTGCCGTGCGGTGCGGCGATATGCCGCCAGATCTATTGGAGGTCGAATTGTTTGGGGCCAGGGCAGGTAACGATGAGAGCCGGCCGGGCAAACTGGAACTCGCCAATGGCGGTACCCTTTTTCTCGACGAGGTGGAGAAGCTGCCGACCCACTTGCAGGCGCGGCTGGCACAGGCGCTCACTGCCGGTCAGGCGGCCCGGGTTGGCGAGGACGTGTTGCGCTCGTTTGACGTGCGGGTTATCGCGGCCTGCGACAGCGATCTCAAGCGGCTGACGGAAAAAGGCGTTTTTTTGACCCAGCTGCATGAGCTGCTGGCGAAAACGGTGCTGCGTATTCCGCCGCTTAGGGCCCGCATCGGGGACATCCCGCTGCTGGCTGCCCATATTATCGATGAATTGGCCCAGCAGCATAATTTGCCGACCAAACAAATTTCGGCAGAAGCGGCCGAGCTTCTCATGTCGTATGACTGGCCGGGCAATATCAAGCAGCTTCAGGGCGTGGTGGAGCATGCCTTCTTCCATACGGCCGGCGAAATAATAACCCCCGGCGATATCGTTCTGCCGGGGGAAACGGGGCCCAGTAAGGCCTGGAAAGAAGACCGCGAGGTGTTTATCGAGGCGTGGAAGGCCGCCGGCGGCAATATAAGCCGTCTTGCCAACATGCTGGATGTCAGCCGGGTGACGTTGTATCGCTATTTGAAAAAATACGGCCTGGAACGATAGTGACGCCTTCCCGGCGCTCAGGGGGCCGGCAGCGGGGCAAAAGGAGTGTGAAAGTGCTACCCTGACCGGGCGTGCTCTCGACCTGGATGTCGCCGCCATGTTCGTGCATGATCTGCTGACAGATGGCTAGGCCCAGCCCGGTGCCGGTTTCCTTGGTGGTGAAAAAGGGAGTAAAGATTTGGTCCATAACCTCCTTGGTCATGCCGCAGCCGGTGTCGGCGAGCACGATCTTTACCGTAGCGGTGTCGGCAGCAACCGAAAGGGTGAGAACGCCACCCGGCCCCATGGCCTGGAACGCGTTGCGGCAGATGTTAATCAGTACTTCTTTCAGCTTATCGATGTGGCCCTGGACCCATAACTCTTCTGGCGGCAGTTCGGGGCGGAGCGTTATGCCGGAGAGGATCGCTTCGCCATACATAAAGGCGATAACGTCATGCACGATTTTTACGATGTTGAGGAGGGACAGCTGACGGGTAGTGGGGCGGGCCAGGGAGAGGATATCGGTCAGGATATTGTTGATATGATCGATTTCCTGCATGATCAGGCGGCAGTAATCGGCAGTAGTCGCATCGTTGCGTCGGAGCGCCCGGGTCTGGATAAGCTGGGTAAACCCGCGAATGGATGTGAGAGGGTTGCGGATCTCGTGGGCTGTGCCGGCGGCAAGCTGACCCAGGGCGGCCAGCGTCTCTAAGTGGTGCATCCGGTGCCGTACTTCGCGGATGGGCGTGATATCCAAGGCGACACTGATCGCACCGGCAATGGTTCCCGCCTTATCGTAGAGCGGGGATGTGCTGACCATAAGGCGGCTGCGCCGGCCGTTGTGGGGAAAGCTGATTTCCTCGTCCACTAAGCGCCGGTTATCCTTGATGGCCTGCACCAAAAAGGACGGGTATTCAGGCATAGTATCGGCAAACACTTCCCGTACATCCCGGCCAAGAAAGTTTTCCCGCGGGTGATCGGCGAGCTCTTCCGCGGCCCGGTTGAAGATGGTGATGCGAAGCCGGTTGTCAACAGCCAGGACGCACGCAGGGATCGCGTCATACAAGGCGGCGGGGATGTTCAGCGGGTCTGTCGGCTGAACAAAGGGCGGGGGGTTGGTGAGGAGATTTAAGCAAAACGCTAATAAGTCCGAAGCTAATGGGCGCACGAAACCACCTGCCAACTATCAAATTGATTAACATATTTATTATTTTATTCAACAATAGTGTAAATCCTCTTTTTTGTCAAAAAAGGACATGACCCGCGCTGTTTAGCGCGCCGGCTGTCGACGACTAAAGAAATGCGAGGGGGATTTTGCGATGAGGTTGCGGAAAAAGCCCTGGATTAGTCAAGCACTTACCGAATATACTGATATCGTCTACCGCCCTCCCCTGCCTGACTTGCGCGGGCGCTGGCGGGAGGTTTTCGGCCGCGCGGCCCCGCTCCATGTGGAGCTGGGTACCGGCAAGGGGCGCTTTATTGCCGGAATGGCCGAACGGGAGCCGGCCATCAATTTTGTGGGCGTGGAAGCTCAGCAGGATG
Source organism: Thermosinus carboxydivorans Nor1 (assembly GCF_000169155.1). Lineage (NCBI taxonomy): Bacteria > Bacillati > Bacillota > Negativicutes > Selenomonadales > Sporomusaceae > Thermosinus > Thermosinus carboxydivorans. The sequence continues at coordinate 78,888 of NZ_AAWL01000002.1, read as the reverse complement.
TTGTGTACTATGCCGTCAAGAAAGTGCGGGAGCGGCAGCTAGGCAACGTTCGGCTGGTCGTATATGATATCAACAACTTGCTGGAACTGTTTGCTCCCGGCGAAATTGACCGTCTGTACATCAATTTTTGCGATCCCTGGCCCAAAAAGCGGCATGCCAAGCGGCGGCTCACCCATATGAATTTCCTGGAAAAGTACCGGGTGGTGCTGGCGCCCGGCGGCCAGCTCTTCTTCAAAACCGATAACGAGAAACTGTTTGAGTTTTCCCTTAACCAGTTTGGCGCCCTGGGGCTGAAAATGGGAAATATTACCTTTGATCTGCACAATAGCGGCTATGAAGGCAATATTATGACCGAGTATGAGGAAAAATTCAGTTCCCAGGGGATGCGCATCTACCGCTGCGAGGTAACTTTTTAACTGCATCCTACCCTCGAAATTGGAAAGCGGAAAGTGGTGGAATACGCCAATTTATTGGCATGAATATCTCTTATGGTAATTTAACAGTTCTTCCCGGCGTGGCATAGAATGTAGTGTGAAAAGCAAAAGCAAGCGAGGTGTTACTATGTCACGCCCCCCTGTTGCCACCGGTGCGCCAGGGCTGCTGCCCAATGCGGAGGAACTGTGCTTCTGGCTAGGTCTCTTGCAGGAGCACGCCCTGTTTATTAAGCTGGGTTTGCCCTGCGACAAAACCGACCTTATTCGCGAAGCGGACTACTTTTATGACGAACTCGGGAAACTCAAGGCCCGTGTTGGTAAGGTCGGCGATAAGAAATTTGCCGCGCTGCTCGACGACGCGGCTTACCTTATTGCCCAGTTTCACCACTACAAACACCACCTTGTCCACCTGGCGGTATCCTGCCGGATAGTACCTAATTTGCCGCCACTTATGCTTGAACATATGGCCCGCGAGGCCGAATATGTCCTGCGGCTGCTCGCGAAAATGAAAGACGGCAAGCCTGCGCTCGAACAAATGGCCAAGACGCGGGAAATGCTGCTGTGGATCCGCATCATGGCCGACCACACTTACTTTATCCGGGGGCGGCTTGACCCGTCGGAGCGAATCATGATGGGGACAGTGGAAGAGTTTTCCCAAGAATTTGACGAGCTCTATCTCCAGGCCCGCGATTTTGCCGGCCTGTACCACCACCATCATCACCATCACCATGCCCATGGCAATAAAGGTGCGCATGCTTATCGCCATGATCACGGCATCATGCCTGCTTACGGGCGCTTTATCAAGGATGTGCGCGCCGCCACGGTGCGGCTAAGGGATTTCAAGAAGGCGGTCCACCGCCTGATCGAGGAGTGCAAGCTGGTAAGCATTATTCCCGCATTGCTGGCTGACCATGTCCGCCGGGAAGCCGACCATTTCCTCATGATTTTGGCTATGATGGATAAAGGCATGATGGAAAAAGGCGGGATGGAATGTCCGCCTGATGAGGAAGAAGCGGTTTTTTGCCAGGAAGACGGCATGACCGGGGAGGACAGCTTTGGACCTTCTGCGGCGGAGTACGACGAGAAGATGCTGTGCGACATGTGGGACGAGGAAGAAGAAATGGTGGCGGAAGACGAAGAGGAATGTTTCGAAGAAGAAATGCCGCCGGCCAAACCGCCCAAGTTTGCCTTGCCGTCCCAGAAATTCATGGAAATGGCGCCGCCGCGGGAAGAGCCGAAGCCTAAGCCTGAGCCAGAGTTTGCGCCTGAGCCTGAATCCGAGCCGCCCACGCAGGTTAAATCGGCGAAATACAAATGGAATAACTGGCCGCGGCCGCTCGGTAAAGTTAAGGAATAGATCAGTAGGAAGCCCCTTCCCGGACCGGAAAGGGGCTTTATCAAGGTTATAGGGGGGACAAGACCTGATGCTCAAGAGTTTTAGTTTTGCCGTTTTGGCGCTGTTTTGCTGGGGAATGGCTCCGTTATTTGGCAAGCTGGGCCTTGGCGGCCTGGAGCCGCTCACGGCGCTTACCATCCGCAGCGCCGTGGTAACAGGCCTGCTGGCTTTAGCCGTGACTGCCGGGGGCAAGTGGTCGGCCGTTCTGGCTGCCGCTCCCCGGGATGTATTGTTCGTGGCGCTCGAAGGAGTATGCGCCGCCCTTTTGGGACAGCTGGCCTATTACTACGCCCTCAAATACGGCGAGGTCGGCCGGGTTTCGCCGGTTGTTTCCGCCTTCCCGCTGGTGGCGCTCATCTTGGCGGCGGTGTTTTTCGGCGAAAAGATTACCGCCGGCAAAGCGGCGGGAGCGGTGCTAATTGTGGCCGGCATCATTCTGCTCCGCTACTAGCACCGCCAATGATCGCGAGGTAAGGGGCCAGCCGGCCGTTAGCGGCAAGCGGGCAAGCGGCGCCCTGCGCAAGATCGATGAGGTACAGGCTGCCGGCGGTGCTGACGGCGGCAGCATAGCGGCCGCCTGGCAGCAGGCAGAGCGATGACAGCGGCTGGCCAATGGCGATTGTCTGCATAACGGTTAGCCGGCTTAGGTCAAAGATGAAAAGAACCCCAGTTTCTTCACCGGCCACATACGCCCTGTCACCGGTAGGCGACAGGGCGGCGGCGCCTGGCCACATTGGCCCGGGCGGCAGCCAGGCCAGGAGCGGCGCTGCATAGGTGGTGCCGTCGCGGTAGAGCGCCAGTCCTTTTCGACCGTCGGCGCCGGTAAACGGCGCCAGTGTTGTTCCACTTTGCCGGCAGAGGGCGGTGGGGACGCCGGGCAGCAGGCGGTCATAAAGGAGGTTGCCGTAATGGTCAAAACAGGCCAGGATGCCGCCGGCTTCACTTTCCCAAACGGTATAAAGGCCGGTGCGGTCAACCGCCAGGCCCGCGCAGCAAGCGGCAATACCCGGCTGACCGCAACAGCGGACAGTTAAATCCTGGATGTCCAAGCGGTAGAGCGCGCCTGACGGCGCAATCATCGTCGCCACAGGGGCGCCGGGAATTGGTGCGAAAAAGGCGGGGTGCGGGATTTCAACCGGCAGGCGGTAAACGGACAGCGAACGCAGGTTCAAGACAAAGAGGGCGCCGACGCCGCCGCTGGCAGCCATAGCCGCAAAAGCCCTGCGGCCGTCTTCTGCCACTGCAATGGCCGTGGGCGTAAAACCGTCCGGGTAAGCCATTTCGGCTGCTATGGCGCCGGACGGACCATGCACGATGAGGAGGGCCCGTTTCTCGGTATCGGCCGCCAGCAGGCGGAAGGACGGAATATCCATACCATCACCTTCATGCGCAAATAATCAGTATATAATATTAAAAGCTGGGACGTTTGGTCAGTGGGCGGCCATGGATATTTCTGGTATAATAGGGATTGACGAAAGAGTGGAGGTTGTCCATGCGGAAAATTGCGCTGCCCTGGTCAGGCCCGGTGGAAGCGATAGTGTACATCGCCCTAGCCCTTGGCCTTATTGGCACGATTAATATTTTCAGCGCCAGTTTTGTTAAAGCGGCGCAACAGTTAAACGATCCTTACTTTTTTTTGAAAAAGCATCTTCAGGCGGCTGCTGTTGGGGTGGTAGCCTGTGCGGTCCTCGCCAGGGCCGACTACCGGCGGCTACGGCCTTTTACGCCGCTGGTTGCTTTGGGCGTTATCGTTCTGCTTTTCGCCGTGCTGCAGACAGGCCTGGCGGCTAACGGCGCGAAACGGTGGTTAAAAATTGGCATCATTTTTCAGCCCTCTGAGTTTGCCAAACTGGCAGCGCTGCTTGTAACTGCCGCCTTTTTAGGCCCACTTATTGACCGCCGTCGGCCAGTGACTATTTTCTCCTGGCCAGCCGTGCTGACTGCGGTGATGGGCGCCTTGGTTTTTAAACAGCCGGACATGGGGACGGCGGTCGTCATCGTTGCCCTGTCGCTGCTGCTGTATGGTATCGCCGGACTGCCGAAACATGAATTTATTCTGCTGGGCGCTGCGGCAATCGGCGGCGCCGTGGCTGCCGCCGTTGCCGCCCCCTACCGGGCGCAACGCATTGCCGCTTGGTTTGATCCCTGGGCACACCAGCAGGATGCCGGCTATCAAATCGTCCAGTCCCTTCTGGCGATTGGTTCCGGCGGCCTGACCGGCGTAGGGCTAGGCATGGGGGCGAGCAAGTTTTACTATCTGCCGGAGGCCCATACCGACTTTGCCTTCGCCATTCTCTGCCAGGAACTTGGCTTTGTGGCGGCGGCCGTAGTTCTACTGCTGTTTATCCTCTTTGCCTTGTATGGCATGCAGATTGCCTTGCGGGCGCCTGACGGTTATGGCATGCTCTTGGCCGCGGGCGCGACGGCGCTTATTGTTTGCCAGGCCGTCGGCAATATTGCGATGGTTAGCGGCGTGTTGCCGGTTACAGGTGTTCCGCTTCCTTTTATCAGTTATGGCGGCACGGCTCTGATGGTAAATTTGGCGGCCATCGGCCTACTCATTAGTGTCGGCCGGCGGGCGGCGTCGTCCAAGGGGATGGCTGAGCCTAAGCCGGAGCCAAAGCGCTTGCGCGTTACCAGGCCCCATGTTTAAAATCCCTCTATCCAGGTAATACTCCTACTGCGAGTAACGGGTAGGGGGCTTTTTTATGCTGTGGCTTATCCGGGCAGGCGCGTATGCTTTGAGCGGCCTGGCCGTATGGCAGTTTATCCAAAGCGGCATGAGCCCGGCGGACATTTTGCCGGTTCACCGGCAGCTGGCGCTAGATCCTGCCCACGGCATGATCTTCGGTGTTTGCGCCGGGTTTAGCAAGTTTACGGGCGTGGACGTGACGCTCATCCGGCTGGTTTGGGCACTTGCCGGGCTCTACCGGGGGATTGGCCTAGGGCTTTATCTTCTTGCCTTCATTATTATGCCGATGCCCTCGCCGTAACTTAAGCGGGGCTAACCGGTCTGTTTGGCCGGTTGGCCCCGCTTTTTTTCGTTGGTAGTGTCACTATGTCGCCACTCGCCATAAGATATATTAGGTAATTTAGAGAGGAGGTTATCTTGTGGCCAAAGATAAGAAACCCCGTTGGGTTGAGGGTGGTGAAGGTACCGGCGAATTGCCGGGCCGCAAAAAGTATAAAAAAACCTATATGTATATGCCCAAAATGGAGGAAGAAATGCCGGAAGAGGCGATGGAAATGTGCGAAATGGACGGAATGCACGCCATGCACCCCATGCATCACATGCACCCAATGCATCACATGCATCACATGTCGATGGGTATGATGCTGGCCCATGCTTATGTCCCCTGGCAGTGCTATGAAAAAGCGTTCAGCCCCAAAGAAGCGCTTATGAAAGGGACGCTGTTCCCGCAGCTGTGGGGCGTATACCCGATTCCTGAGTAGTGGAGGTGCAAAACTGTGGATTGTGAAAAACAATTGGCAATACTCAAAAAGGTGCAGGAAATGCAGTTTGTAGCCGTTGAGCTCGGCTTGTATCTTGACACCCATCCCTGCGATGAGGAAGCCGTTTATGATTACAACTGTGCTGTCGACCTGCTGAAGAAATACATGAAGGAATATGAAGAACAATACGGGCCGCTGACGCCGATGGCGAAGTCCAAAGTGCCCTGGCAGTGGGCTGAAGGGCCTTGGCCCTGGGAACTTTAATCTTGCGCGGAAGGAATGGTGAATATGTGGATATACGAAAAGAAACTGGAACATCCCGTTAGGGTGTGCCGCCCGGACGTCAAGTTCGCCAAAATGGTCATAGCCCAGTACGGCGGTCCTGACGGCGAGCTGTCGGCGTCGCTAAGATACCTCAATCAGCGCTACAGCATGCCCACCAGCCAGGCGAAAGCCTTATTGACAGATATCGGCACAGAAGAACTGGCCCATATGGAAATGATCGCCGCCCTGGTCTATAAACTGACCGACGGCGCTTCGCCTGAAGAATTCAAGGAGGCCGGCTGGGAAGGGCAATGGGTGCAGCATGACCACGCCCTCTTCTGGACGGACGTCAATGGCGTACCTTGGACGGCGAAGTATATCGCCGCTCTCGGCGACCCGATAACCGACCTGGTGGAAGACATGGCCGCCGAGCAAAAGGCCCGTACCACCTATGAGCATTTAATCGCCGCTACCGATGACGAGCTGGCCAAAGATACCTTGCGGTTTTTATGGGAGCGCGAGGTCGTCCACTTCCAGCGGTTTGGCGAAATGCTCAATACCGTGCAGGAGTGGATGGCTAAGAGTAAACACGTCTGGATGGGGCATGAGTTTAAGAAGGAAGAATAATGCTGAAGATAAAGCCCCCGGCCTGAATGGCCGGGGGCTTTGCATATGCGAACGTTACGGATTGACTTTTTCCCGGAAGGTTTGTTTGCCGTCTTTCATTTCGATGATGACCGCGCTCTTTACGGCGTCATGGGTGGCATTGAGGGTAATGTTGCCCGATACGGCCGGGAAGTCCTTGGTTTTGGCCAGTTCGTCCTTAATCTTTACCGGGTCGGTGCTGCCGGCCCGTTCGATGGCCTTGATGACCATCATGGTAGCGTCATAGGATAAGGCGGCAAAGGCGTCAGGAACTTGCCCGTATTCTTTTTTGTAATTTTCAACAAAGGTTTTGACCGCCGGGCTGGTATCGTCCGGCGAATAGTGGTTGCTGAAGAAGGTGTTGTTCAGCGCCGCAGCACCGGCTATTTCCGGCAGTTTAGCCGAGTCCCAGCCGTCGCCGCCCAAAATTGGTACGTTGATGCCCAGTTCACGGGCCTGCTTGATGATCATACCGACTTCCTGATAATACCCGGGAACAAAGATCACATCCGGGTTTTTCGCTTTTATTTTGGTCAGTGTAGCTTTGAAGTCGGTGTCTTTTTGCAGATAAGCCTCTTCGGCGACAATAGTGCCGCCGTTTTTAATAAACGTTTCCTTGAAGTACTGGCCGAGGCCTTTGGCGTAGTCGCTGGAGTTATCGATGTACAAGGCAGCGGTTTTGGCTTTAAGGGACTTGGTGGCAAAGTTAGCCATTACTGCTCCTTGGAAGGGGTCGATAAACGCGGCGCGGAACAAGAATTCCCGCACTTTGCCGGTCGCTGGGTCAACGGTGACCTTGGGGTTGGAGGCGGTCGGGCTGATCGCTAGCACTTTGTTGTCCTGGTTGACCTGGGCAGCGGCGATTACGCTGGAAGAAGCGATTGGTGCCAGCACGGCCACGACTTTGTCCTGGGTGACCAGTTTTTGCATGGCGTTGGCAGCTTCAGCGGCTTCGCTCTTGTTGTCGGCGACAATTAACGTGAGCTGCTTGCCGAGGACACCCCCCTTGGCGTTGACTTCTTTGATGGCTAATTTGGCGCCGTTGGCGGCCGACTGCCCGAAAGTGGCGTTGGAGCCGGTCATCTCAAAGTTGGCGCCAAGTTTGATAACGTTGGCCGTCTGCTGGGAACTGCCGCACCCGGCGGCAACCAGTGCTAGTGATAGGAGAAAAACCAAGAGAATAGACCAGTGGCGCTTGGACATAGGGAAGCCCTCCTTTGTCTTTGCATCGCGTACATCCGAGAATGTTCATCCGGGATGAACGCGTGTTTGTTGGATACGTATCAATTATATTCATCTTTGGTAAAGCCTGTCAATATTGGTCATAATAAGAATTTTCAAATCGGCGCAAGTATGTTTTGGGTTTGCTCTTTTCGGGCGAGCTGTTTTGGGAGGCAAGGAGGGGATATTTTTGCGAGGCAGAAGGCAGGGCCCAGGCGATGCAGTTTATCAAAGCTGACCAGCACGATATTTACATTATTTACCATATAATGTATAATATTACCAAAAATAGTGCGCAGGGGGTATGTTTATGGTTAAGAAAATAATGGTGCTGGTATTGGTATTGCTGCTGCTTATGGCCAGCGCGGCAATGGCGGCGGGCAAGGAGGGGATTTATAAAACCGTTGATGACATGCGCCAGCAATTAATCCAAATTAACGACTATATTCATGACAATCCCGAGCTTGGCAACCAGGAGTTTAAAGCCGTGGAAATATTGACTCGCACGCTGGAAGATAACGGGTTTAAGGTAGAAAAAGGCGTTGCCGGTCTTAAGACGGCGTTTGTGGCTACTTATATCAATAAGGGCGGCGGACCGGCGATCGGCTTTTTGGCTGAGTATGACGCTTTGGAAAAACTAGGTCATGGCTGCGGGCATAATATTATTGGCACGGCGGCCGTCGGCGCAGGTATCGCTTTGGCCAAAAATCTCGGCGATATCCCTGCGACCATAATCGTATACGGCACGCCGGCGGAAGAAACCACCAGCGGCAAATTGCCTATGGTAGCTGCGGGCCTGTTTGACAAACTTGATGTAGCCTTAATGACCCATCCGGGTGACCGTACTACGGTTGGCGCCAAATCCTTGGCCCTCAATCTTGTGGACTTTATCTTCGAAGGCAAGGCTTCTCATGCCGCGGCGGCACCGGAAAAGGGGATCAGCGCTCTTGACGGGGTAATGATGCTGTTTAACGGTATTGAGTACTTGCGGGAGCATGTTCGACCCGATGTTCGCATTCACGGCATCGTGACCGATGGCGGGGCGGCGGCGAATATTGTGCCGGAGCGGGCGGCAGCCCGGTTTTACATCCGCGGCGCTGACCGAGATTATCTAAATACGGTCGTGGAGCGGGTATACAATGTAGCGCGCGGCGCGGCTCTGGCTACTGGCACCAAAGTTAATATCAAAGAAATCAAAGCCTATGACAACAAGCTGCTTGTCGATAGCCTTAACCAGCTATTGCTTGAAAATGCCAAAGAGGCAGGCGCTACCCAAATTCTGCCGCCACCGGAAAGTACGGGTTCTACCGATTTTGGTTCGGTCAGCTACCGTGTTCCTGCCGCTGAACTGGGGATAGCTTTCGTTCCGGTAGGCACGCCGGGGCATTCGCAGGCGTATGTGCAGGCAGGAACCAGTCCGTCCGGGCATGAAGCGGTCATCGTTGCGGCGAAGGCGTTAGCCGGTGCAGGATATGATCTCATTGTTAATCCCGACCTGCTTAAGCAGGTTAAAGACGAATTCCAGGCGATAAAGTCAGGAAAAGCAGCTAAATAGGGATAAGTCTACCCAAGGCAGAGGAGCGCTTTGATAGAAGTGCTCCTCACTTGTATGCGCTAAACGGGTTGGCGTTGCGCCGGGATTATAATGAACTACGGGAGGGAGCAAAAGTGAACCGGGAAACGGCTTTAATAAATGTTATCAAACAAGTATATTCTTTGCTCGGGCCGGCAACACCCGAAAAAGTTGCGTCGGAATTATCATTAATAAGGTTAGAACAAGCTTTAGCGGTGCTGCGCGATGTTGCCGCAAAATATGATATCGACCTGCCAGGCAGAAGCGAGGCTGAGGTGACTAACGCCATAGCAGTGGCTAAGAAGGACGCGCGGCGCATCATCATTAAGCAGGGCGACATTACCGAAGAAACGACAGACGCGATCGTTAATCCTGCCAACAGCCGCTTGGTCCACGGTGGCGGCGCCGCCCGCGCAATAGCGGTGAAAGGCGGCGAGGAAATAGTAAGACAAAGCAACGAAATTATCCGCAAAATCGGCCATCTGCCGACCACTAAAGCGGTGATTACAGGGGCCGGCAAGTTGCCATGCAAGTTTGTCATCCATGTCGTTGGCCCGCAAATGGGGGAAGGTGATGAAGACAGCAAGCTTAAGCGGGCTGTTTGGAATGTTTTGACGTTAGCGGAAAACTATAATCTGCAAACGATCGCGATGCCTGCAATAAGTTCCGGCATTTTTGGTTTCCCCAAGCCGCGCTGCGCCGAGGTGCTGCTGAGTACGGCCGCCCGCTTCCTTGACAGTTGCGCGGTTTCACTGCAGCAGATTGTGATGTGCAACCATGATGAAGAAACGTACCGGATATTTCTGCACACGGCGGAAAGGTTGAAGGTGTTGGAGGCGAGTGAAGGTTAATTGCGTTTTACCACGTTGGCCGGCAATCTCACGCTTACCGGTTTGATCGCCAACTTGATCGTGGCCGAGATTGCCAAACGGGACAATCTAAATATTGGCTTTCGTTTGCGTAAAAACTGACTTGTGTGCTGGCAGGATAGAGGAGGTTTAAGCCGGCTGTGAAAAATTTGTTTGGCAGGCAGGACTTGGTACGGCAGCGTTATTGAAATATAACGGTAAAAAAAAAGGAGGACCGGTGGCGGGCCTCCTTTTTTAGGCTTACATCCCGGCGGCTTTGGCGAGTTCTACCGCTTGCTGCGGCAGAAATACTTTGCCGGTCTTGGGAGCAAGTACGACGATGCCGTTAAGTTGGTACACTTTGCCGTTTATTTTGATGAGGTTCTTGCTAAGGGGAAGCTCGGCTTTTACTGCGCCCTTTGTGACAACCAGCACGGGATTGTTGGCGTCGCTTTTGTCGAGGAAGGTCTTAGCGCCGATGGCGGTAAAGGCTTTTTCCGCGTCGACAAAGAGTTTGGCGTCGACGTCAGCGAGGTTAAAGCCCAGAGCATTGGCGCAGATATTGGCAATATCGGTATTTTCGATCATAGCCAGCGGTTTGTTCAGGCCATAGTAGTAGAAGAAGAGGTCTTCACCCGTGTGGCCGTTAGTCGTCCAGCCAATTATCGAGCGTTTGGAAATAATGGGGCCAATCACATAGTTGAGCTGGCCTTTTTTGGCTTTTTGGATGGCGGCTACTTCCTCGGCCGTCAAGTCGGTTACGCCATAGTAATCGGCGACGATGGAACGGATTTTTTCTTCGGATGTGTCAGCGCCGAGCATTGCTTCAAGGCCTTCGCCAGTGAGCTTAGCGCCTTTGAGGGGATCGACCAGGGCGCTCAAAGGTAGTTTGGAATAAGTCTTATCGGTAGACTTATTGCCCAGCGACATGCCGCCATTGCCGTGGTCGGCAAAGGCTAAAACGATGGTATTGCCATCTTTTTTGGCGAAGTCGAGGGCGACTTTCACCGCTTCGTCAAACGCTAAGAGATCGGAGATTACGCCGATAGGGTCGTTGGCATGGGACGCCCAGTCAACTTTTGAGCCTTCGACGAAGAGGAAGAAGCCTTTTTTGTTCTGCGACAGCAGTTCAATGGCTTTTTGGGTCATTTCTGCCAAAGAGGGCTCGTTTGGGCGGAGGACTTTGCGGTCAAAGTCATAGGCCATATCGTCTGCGGCGAACATGCCCCATACTTTGCCGGATGTTACTTTCAGCAGCTCGTCGCGCGTTTCAACCAGCTGGTAGTTGCGCTGTTTGAGGACTTCCATGAGGTTTTCACCGTCGTCGCGAGTGCCGCCTTGTTCTTTGGGCAGGAGGTATTTCATCCCGCCGCCGAGGACGACGTCGATGTTGAGGTAGACTTGCTGCTCGCCAATTTCGTTGTAGTTGTTGCGGTCGGGCCAGTGCGATGAGTAGCCGGCTGGGCTGGCGTGCTGGATGTTGGAGGTGGCTACGAGGCCAGTCGATTTGCCCATGAGTTTGGCGCCTTCCAGTACGGTGGCGACCGGTTTGGCATACAGGTCAGCCGCCGGTTTGGCAACGCCAGGCATGGTCACGTTGCCGGGCAGGACGCCGATAAATTTGTCGCTAGTCTTGTGACCGGTAGCGAAAGCCGTAGCCGCTGGCGCCGAGTCGGTGATAAGCGATTCGGCGGCCCAGGTGCGCACGCCGCTGACGTACATTTCGTCAAGCGCCAGAGGAGCGCCTTTGTACCAGCGGGCAAGGGTGGTGTGGGCGGCGCCGGTGCCGTCAGCCATGAGTACGATGACGTTTTTCGCCTTGGCGGCGGCAGAGGCCGGCTGGCCAGGTGATAGCCCGATCACTAGGCAGAGCACTAACGCCCAAATAACAGACCGAGATTTTGCGAAATACTTTGCCATCTCAAATCGCCTCCTGCAATAAGTTTGTGACGAAGTGCGATTTTATTGTAGCATTAGGCTATTGCAGGGATGTTAAGCAAAAGTAAATCGCATGTTAAAAATTGGGTATTTAACACAAAGTATCAGCAAGTATTTTAGTTATAGATGGCCAAGCCGCATAGGGCTAAAGATGGCGAATAACTTTCCCGCTGCGAGATTGCTAAACGGCCTGAAACCTTACAAAGAGGTGCTTTCAGGTTGGGCTTGTTTTTAATGATTTGCTCCAGGTCTGTACCAGGGCCTTAATATTTATATATCTAGGCGTTAAACTTTGAACCGTTCGACTTGCTCGTCCAGCCGTTTGGCCACCTCGAGCACCTGCTGAGCGCCGGCGGCAATCTCCTGGGTCGAAGCAGTAAGCTCTTCGGCCGATGCGGCAATCTCTTCGGAAGCGGCCGAGGTCTCTTCTGATACGGCGCTAACGCTTTGGACGCGGTCCAATACCGCGTCTTTAGCTTTGACCGTTTTGTCCATTTCCTGGTAGGCGGCGGCAATCATGGGGGCAATTGCTGCAACCGAAGCTAAGATGTCGTCGAACGACCGCACAGTATTTTTGACATTTTCAATTTGGTTGGTCACTTGGTCCTGGGTTACCTTGGCCGTTGCCACCACCTCGCCAGTTTCGGCGCCGATGGTGTCCAGCAATTGTTTGATTTGGTCGGCTGAAGCGCGCGACTGTTCGGCGAGTTTGCGCACTTCCTCGGCCACCACGGCAAAGCCGCGGCCGGCTTCGCCCGCCCGCGCCGCTTCAATGGCGGCATTGAGGGCCAAAAGGTTGGTCTGGTCGGCGATGCCGGTAATTACGCCCATAATTTCCCCAATCTGGCCGACTGATTTGTCCAGGCTAGCAAGTTTCTCCGCAACCAGCTGGAAAGCCTGTTTGACATTGTCGATAGATGCGGTGAGCAGATCCAGTTCCTGTTTGCCTTTACCGGCCAGGGCGGATGTTTCCTCGCTGTTGGCTTTTACTCTGCCCAGTTCGGTATAAACTTTTTCCAGTTGTGAGGTAATATCGCCAATAAGGGCGATGATGTCCTGCAGGCTGGAGGCCTGGTCGGACGCGCCGCTGGCCACTTCCTGAATGGCGCGGGCGACTTCGCTTGAGGATGACGCTACTTCCTGGGAGGCGGCGCTCAGGCTTTCCGAACTTGTCGACAGCGTCTTAGCGTCGCTACGGATGCCGCCAATGAGGGGGCGCAGGTCACGCTGCAACTTGTCAAGCGCCCTGGTTAATTGGCCGATCTCGTCGGTGCGGCGGATGAATTTGTCAGACACCACCTGGGTGAAGTCGCCGTCGGCGATTGTACCGAGGTGGTTGACGGCCAGCTTTATCGGAATGGCAATGCTTCGGGCGATGAAGACCGTCAGGGCCAGAGCGATGACGAGTACCAGCGCGGAAACTACCAGCAGCGCCCGGTTTAAACCGGCTGCCTTATCCAGCACTTCATCGACCGGGGCGTTAATGGCGACTGACCAGCCGGTGCTCTTGACCGGGGCAAAGGCAACATATTTCTTTTCTCCCTGATAAGTGTAGACGCCTAAGCCTTCCTCGCCATTGGCCATCCGGGAGATGATAGTTGCCAGCTCGGCCAGCTCAGGATTTTTCTTGGCCTCTTCGATGAAATTTACCTGTTTAAGCACAAGTTCTTGGTCTTTATGGCCAATCATCTTACCTGTGCTATCGACCGCGAAGGCATAGCCGGTCTGCGCGTAGGAAAGGCTGCCTATTTCCTTGGCAAAGCGGGCGCTGTCGATGATGCCGAACACCACGCCGGTTATCTCGCCGGTAGCATAATGGCGGACCGGGGCGGCTACGGCAAACATGACCGAGTTATCGACTTTGCTGACCAACGTGCTGGATATGTATGTTTTGCCAGTCAGCGCCTCTTTAAAGTAGTCGCGGTCGCCAAGGTCGGCGGTTCTGCCGTCAGGATAGAAAGCTTTGCCGGACTTGTCGATCAGACCCATCCGTTTGAAGCCTAGTTTTTCGGCCTGCTGCAGTTCCGCGGCCAAAACGGCGAGTTTTTCTTGTAAAGTAGTTTCGCGGCCGCCGGCCTGGCCGCGTACAACATCACGGGCCGCCACGTTTTCTACTATGTACTTGAGAGTAGCAATGTGATTGTCCTGCATTGCCGTATATTGCTTGACCACTTTTAGCATGCCTTCTTCGGCTTCGGCTTTTATCGCCTCGTCGGCGCGATTGGTGCTGACCAGCCAGAGGGCCACACACCCTGCCAGCACGACCAGCCCGAAAAATACGGTCATCCTTGTTAGCAGGCTTTGTATGTTTATTCGCAGGTATTTCATAAACATCTCCTTCCCCTTTTTTGCGCTCAGTTTATACTGGCAGCATACAGGCTTTCTCAGTCGGGACATGACTAGCTGCTGTTCAGCAATTTGTCCTGCCTACTGCCAGTTTCTCCAGCTCTTGAACCATGTCTGTCAGTTCCTTCAATAGCTCGTCCAGTTCTTCACTGGTAAGGATGGATACTCCCTGGGCTTCTTCCAGAGAAACCAACTTATCCAATTGTTTCATTTTATTTTCACTATGCCTCATCATGTGTCCTCCGATTTCACTATATTTTTTTCTTAACTGTTTTACCAAAGACTTAAGGAATTATTTTTATTTTCGTCCTTCATCCAAAGCAGGATTCAAAAAAGCTTGACCACTTCGGGTCGAACTGCGTACCGGCATTTCTTTATGCGGCTTCTCTGCTCAAGGCGGTATACGTGGTTGTTAGTCGTAGCATCGAAAGAAGCGGAATTTATTGATCTATTTAGCCTGTTGAATGTTTAATTTTTCAACTACTAAATCTTCTTTAAAAGGCTTGACGATAAAATCACTCGCTCCTGCTTTAATAGCTTCTATCACCATAGCTTGTTGTCCCATGGCAGAACACATAATGATTTTGGCCTGGGGATCCAGTTTTTTGATTTCTTTTACGGCAGTTATTCCATCCATTTCAGGCATAGTAATATCCATTGTTACTAGATCTGGCTTTAGTTCTGTATATTTAATAACGGCTTCCTTGCCATTTTCGGCCTCGCCTGCTACTTCAAAGCCATTATTTGTCAAAATGTTTTTTAAAACCATTCGCATGAATGCTGCGTCATCAACGATTAGAACTTTTGCACCCATATAGATAGCAAAACCTCCTGGTGTTTAATCAAATCAGCCGAAAAGCTCAATCGCTAAGCGATATGTCTAAGGTTATTTCTTCATTATTTACGGATTTCAAATCTAAGGACACTAGCGGAGAATACTTGGTGCCTAATTTTATGTTTTCGCCTTCGACAAGGACGGGAGGTGTAATGTCGATTTTTTTCCCTTTTTCGGCAAAAGCGGTGCAAATATTTCCCATAATGACATTGCCAATTTCGCCGATAGCGCTTTTGCATAATTCGTCTATTTCTTCAAAAACAAAACCGCCTGCCATTGACGATGCCAGTTTTTTAGCCGTTCCAGCTTCAAAAGAAATAAATACGTTGCCGCTTAAATCGCCATTGACACCAACGACAACCGTCAGTGGTTTTGTTGTAATAGGCGTATGTTTTAAACTTTTTTGGGCCAAAACAAAATCTTTTCCCATCCATTGTTTTATAACGTTTATGGTAGAGGTCAGAATAACATTCAAATACTCAGCTTTCATCTTTTCACCACAGCTCATTATATTTTTACTAAACTTCTTATTGACCAATGCTAATAATATTGGTAACGTTCAGCAGGATAAGCAGACGGTCATTGAGCTTACCTACGCCGCTCAGGTAGTTGGGCGATGTTGCGCAAATGCCAGCCTGAGGCGGTTCGATATTTTCCCGGTTTATTGTTAACACTTCGGTAACAGCATCGACAATCATACCAATAGCTGTATCGTCAATTTTGACAATAACAATCCGCGTGTCGTCAGTAATAGGCTGGGGTGCTAGGCCAAGGCGTCTTTTTAAGTCCATTACCGGCAAAACGCTCCCGCGCAAATTGATAACGCCGGTGATGTAGTCAGGCACTTGGGGAATACGGGTAATTTCGGTCATCTGTTTTATTTCCTGTACCTGCAAAATATTTATGCCATATTCTTCTTGTCCTAATTTAAACACTACAACCTGAACCTGGTTGTCAGAACCAAAATTTTCAGCCATAACAAATCGGTCTCCTTATTTTGTTAATGTATCTACATTCAGGATAAGCGCAACCTGACCGTTGCCTAAGATTGTTGCGCCGGCGGCTACTTTAACGCCAGACAGTAATTTACCTAAAGACTTGATAACAATTTCCTGTTGACCAATAAGGTTATCAACAACAATTCCTGCTAAATGGTTGTTTGTGCGGACGATTACTACAAACAGGTCGTCCTGTTTTTGTTGATAGGTCACCGGTACGTCTAGAACTTTAGCCAGACGTACAATAGGAATAACCTGGCCTCTATACAAAATGGCCTCACGGTTTTGGACAGTTTTAATTTCTTCCGGCTTAATACTGATGGTGCTGTCAATTGAGCCCAGGGGGATGGCATAAATTTCATCGTGAACTTGTACTAATAGTGCCTGAATAATCGCCAGGGTAAGCGGCAGCCGGATTTTAAACTTGCTTCCCTCATTGATTTTGGTTTCTACATCTACTATTCCCCCCAACGACTCAATCTTTGTTTTCACGGCATCCATGCCGACCCCCCGGCCGGATATGTCAGTGACGTTTTCAGCAGTCGAAAACCCTGGCTGGAAAATTAAGCGGATTGCCTCGCTATTATCCATTTTGTCTGCTTCGTTTTGGGTGATAAGTCCCTTTTGGACCGCTTTTTGCTTAACAATTTCAGGGTTAATACCTCTTCCATCGTCTTCCACAATAATGATTACATTATTGCCCTCATGGCGAGCGATCAGGCGGATTTCGCCAACAAGATTTTTTCCTTTTTCTTGCCGTTCTGCTGAACTTTCTATGCCATGATCAATCGCATTGCGTAAGAGATGAACCAACGGATCGCCTATTTCGTCTATGACTGTACGGTCAAGTTCGGTTTCTTCACCTTGGATAATCAGGTTGATTTCTTTGTTTAATTCTCGCGACAAGTCGCGCACCATTCGCGGGAAACGATTAAACACCTGCCCGACAGGAACCATGCGTACCTTCATGACTACTGCCTGGAGGTCGGTAGTGACGCGATCCATTTGTTCAATTGTTTCGATTAAATCGGCCAACCGATGCGTCTGGCCGATTTGCTCCAGCCTGGTTTTATTAATGACCAGTTCACCCACAAGATTAAGGAGGGTATCAAATTTTTCAATATCTACTCTGACTGTCTGCGTGCCTTTGATTTTAGTGTTGGCAGTGTTGGGTGTTTGCGGCGGGACTTGTTTATCTTTTTTATCGTTTTCTGGTTTGAGGCTGTGGTCACTGTTTTTTTTGCTTTGGTTACAATCGGCCGCTTCGGGCAGCGGGCAAGGGCGCACCGTCACACTGGCAATTTCCGCGATGTTCAAAATCACTTGTTTGATTTTTTCCGGTTCGTCATCGCTGATAAGTGCTACGTGAAAGCTTAGGTCAAAGTTTTCTTGTTCTAGTTCCTCGACCGTGGGAACACTTTTAAGTATGTCACCTAGTTCATCTAAAGCTTTTATTACTAGATAAGCACGGGCTGATTTTAGCAAGCAGTCTTCCCGCAGCTGGATTTGGACTTCATACACCTGCCGTCCTTGTGCTTTGGCCATTTTAATCGCCATGATTTCCGCATCATTAAAATTCAGTCCGAAGGCCGTATCATCTTTCGAATTTTTGCCAATGCTTTCAAAGGAGCTTTCGCCTTTGGCCAGCTGGCGCAATTGACCCACTAAGCCAGCAATATCTATTTTGCTATCGCTACCGGTAGCGGCATGTTCGATTAGCTGTTCCAGCGTATCAATGCATTTAAACAAGTTATCAATGATTTCGTTGGTAACTTTTAAATCAGCCTTGCGCAATAAATCAAGAATATTTTCCATTTCATGGGTCAGTTCGGCAATAACCGCAAAGCCCATCGTAGCGGACATGCCTTTGATAGTATGGGCACTCCGGAATATTTCATCAAGGATGGATAAGTTACTGGGATTGTTTTCCAGGTTTAATAAACAGTGATTTAAAGTTTGCAGGTGTTCGCGTGACTCAGCCAAAAACATTTCTAAGTATTGGCTGGTATTCATTTAATTTGCCTCCTGAAAACAATTCATTTTTTCAAAAAGGCCCTGGTCTTATGCTAGGGCCTTAATATTTATATATCTAGGCGTTAAACTTTGAACCGCTCGACTTGCTCGTCCAGCCGTTTGGCCACCTCGAGCACCTGCTGAGCGCCGGCGGCAATCTCCTGGGTCGAAGCAGTAAGCTCTTCGGCCGATGCGGCAATCTCTTCGGAAGCGGCCGAGGTCTCTTCTGATACGGCGCTAACGCTAAAGACGCGGTCCAATACCGCGTCTTTAGCTTTGACCGTTTTGTCCATTTCCTGGTAGGCGGCGGCAATCATGGGGGCAATTGCTGCAACCGAAGCTAAGATGTCGTCGAACGACCGCACAGTATTTTTGACATTTTCAATTTGGTTGGTCACTTGGTCCTGGGTTACCTTGGCCGTTGCCACCACCTCGCCAGTTTCGGCGCCGATGGTGTCCAGCAATTGTTTGATTTGGTCGGCTGAAGCGCGCGACTGTTCGGCGAGTTTGCGCACTTCCTCGGCCACCACGGCAAAGCCGCGGCCGGCTTCGCCCGCCCGCGCCGCTTCAATGGCGGCATTGAGGGCCAAAAGGTTGGTCTGGTCGGCGATGCCGGTAATTACGCCCATAATTTCCCCAATCTGGCCGACTGATTTGTCCAGGCTAGCAAGTTTCTCCGCAGGGCCACACACCCTGCCAGCACGACCAGCCCGAAAAATACGGTCATCCTTGTTAGCAGGCTTTGTATGTTTATTCGCAGGTATTTCATAAACATCTCCTTCCCCTCAAAAAATTGACGCCATATTCCACCTCTTTCCATATACCTCATACCTTTATCCCCTCCTTTTTCAAAATAAAAAGTCCTTCTATGTCTAAGGGCATAGAAGGATCCGGTGCAATCATGCAACCGGCTGCCATAGAATAATTTCTATTCCTTAGGCCCTTGGCTTTGCGTCCCTGCCTTTCGACAGGTTTGCCCTTGGATAATTGCTATTGCGATTAACTGTTAAATTGTAAATTTAGCTATAATAATAAAATAATTGTTAATTAATTTATATTATAACACAATTTGTCAATTTTTGTTTTGATTTTTTGCTATAGCCTGTCTGCACAGAGGGCTAATAGGGCTAGGCGCTGGAACAGGCAACTCATCGCCGTGGTGGGCGACCGACCGACAGGCGACTGCCAGAAAGAGCGGACGCTTTACAGTTAGCTACTGACGGGTTGGTCGGAACAACCGTAGGGCTGGTGCTGATTGCGGCAAGCGGGGTTATTTTTGCGATATTCGCGCGGGGTAAGGCCGGTATTGCGATGGAATAAAGCGCTCAGATACTGTTGGCTGGCAAACCCGGTCTGCTCGGCTATCTGGGCGATGCTGAGGTCAGGACGGCTGATCAATAGGTCTTTGGCGATTTTTAGGCGAAGGTTTATAAGGTATTGGGAAAAGGAATAGCCGACCTCGGCTTTGAAGCGGCGGCTGAGGTATGAAGGATTGACATGTACCGTGGCCGCTATATTGGTTAGGGAAAGACGTTCAGCGTAACGGTTCTCCAAAATTGTCAATACTTTAGTTATGAGCGGGGAATAAACAGGCTTGGTGTTTTTTGGGGGCAAATATCTGCTGAGAATGGTATTTAGTTCATCTGCGGAGATGGGTTTGATGAGAAGATCGGCAGCGCCGATTTTGATCGCCGCGTGGGCGATGGCAAAGTCCTGGTGGGCGGTAACGATGACGATATCCTTTACTCGACCCGACTGGCGAAGCTTTCCGGCTACGATCAGGTCGGACTGGGCCGGAAGATTGATGTTCAGAAACGCTAGCTCAAAATAATTGGTTGTCGTCAGGTTTATGGCTGCCGAACCGTTACCGGCAGTAAATAGGCGCCAGTGGGGGCAGACAGACTGGATAAGAAGTTTCTGCTGTTCAAGCTCCAGCGGGTCATCGTTCACCAACAGTACATTCATGTTATCACCGCCTTGTAACATGATTGCTGTCAGCGAGCACAAATAACCAGCAGACTGATGCAGGCTGCTCAGCTAAACTCCGGGAGCAGAAATGTCTGGTTGCCAACCAACTGGGTAATTTCTTTTATGGTCGCCTGCCGGTGGTCGCCAGAATACAGCTGAGGGCAAAATCTGGGGGCGGATAGTACACGTGCATCTATGCCCGGCTGGTGAATAAATGCCCAGACCATAATGACGTTGTTAGCACTCAGAATTAGTGAGTGCTAACAAATTTTTATTTAAAATATTTTATTTACTCTTTACTTAGAAAATCAATAACAAATTTTTGGCAGAGTAAAGAGGATCAAGTACTGGTTTGCTTTTCAAGTTAGCAAAATTTTGTCGAAATAGTAAAGATTCTACGTGGAAATAGTAACCAAAACTTAAAAACAAGTAAAAAAAATGAAAGAAATATCAGCGGTAACTTTAATATAATTTTTTCGTCTAAAATATCTCAAATTTTTTTAGCTTTATCCTGTCAACCATTAGCAACCAACGCCTCTTGTCAGGTTAGGTTGCAAGCTGGCTTGGTGGCGAGAGTGGCGGGAGGGAACTTTTTTTGTCAGCTAGTCCCTATATTATGCTAAAAATCGATACCCGCACCGGCAATGTCTGTTATGCCGAAGGACCGGGGCTTAAGGTTCTGGGTTGTCAAGCCGGAGAATTAGTAGGGCGGCCTTGGAATGAATTGCTCGCGTCCTTTTCGACCAAGGTGGGGACTGGTATAAAAGTTTATGGCGTGCCGCAGCTGACGGGCAAGGAGCCGGCGGAACTTACGCAGCGGTTGATGTATATCCAGCTGCCGAGGGCGGCGCCAAGCCGGGGGAAAACGACCGGCGTACGTATTCCGGGTAAGCGGGAATTGAAAAAAGAGTGGGAGATGCTGACCCGGCAGGCCCCACTGGCAATGCTGTTATGGGATATAGGCTGCCTGCACCAGGTTGCTCGTATCTTTGGGCCGGAGGCCAAAAAAAAGGCCATGAAGCATGTAAGCAAACAGGTGGGCAGCCTAGTCGACGAGGCGCATCGCCTGTTTAAATTACGTGATACCGAGTTTTTGTTTATAATAACCGGACAAGCTGCTAACCAGGCGGAGGTTGGGCAATTATTCGCGCGACTTATTGAAAATACCGGTCAGCCCCTGAAAGTTGGCGACTACAATCTGAGCATGACGATTAATGCCGGGCTGGTCCGGTACCCTGACGACGGCACCGATCTTGAAGAACTAATCAAAAAAGGCGGACAGGCTATTCTTAAGGCGCAAAGCAGCGGACACAATACGTGGACGACCTATGACCAGACAATGAAACTGGATTTGACACAAGAGATGGCCCTGGTAGCTGATCTTCGCGAAGCAATTTTAACTGATAAGCTTGAGTTGTATTACCAGCCGCAGGTGCAAATTGCTACCGGCCAAGTGACCGGGGTTGAAGCGCTGTTACGCTGGAAGCACCCGGTGTATGGGGAGATACCGCCGGCTTGCTTTGTTCTGCTGGCGGAACGGTCCGGCCTTGCCAACCGGCTAACCGAATGGGTGCTTGAACATGCTTGTCGGCAGGGGAAAAAATGGCTGGATGCCGGGGTGAAATTTGGCCGGATAGCCGTAAATATTTCGGCGAACTGTTTTGCAGGAGGATGGTTAAATAAGGCGGTAAGAAGGGTACTTGCTGCTACCGGGCTTGAGCCACAATTTTTGGAATTGGAAATTACCGAAAATATTGAGATTGTCAGCACAGCCGTGGTGCGGGACATGCTGGCGGAGTTGCGCCGCAGCGGGATAACGATTGCATTCGATGATTTTGGCATCGGCTATTCATCATTTAAATATATAAAACTGTTTCCTCTGGACACGGTCAAAATTGACAGGTTATTTGTCGCTGATGTAACCCACGATGTCAGCAGTTACGCTATAGTCCAGACAGTTATAAGACTGGCGGCTGACTTGGGATTGAGCACTGTAGCCGAGGGGGTGGAAACGGTAGAACAGCTCACGCTTTTGCAAGCAGCCGGGTGCGATAAATACCAGGGCTATTTGTTAAGTCCGCCTGTGCCTGCTCGCGATGTTGTTGCTTTGCTCTGTCGCCATAGCAGGTAATGAATTTAGTCGTTGTAAAAAGACTATTAACAAGCAGGGTAAAAGGAGTAATACTGGGAAATGTCTCAATTATCTAAGGTTTTTGCGGGCTATTTTGCGCTAAGTTATTTGCTGGCTGCGCTGCTGCCGGTTGGCATATTGCTGGCGACCGGTCACCAGAGTATTATCACGACGGGGCTAGTGATAGTGACGCTTGGTTGTGCGGCAGCCGGGACGGTAGTTTCGCTGTGGCTGATCGGCCGACTAGTCCTTAGACCGGTAAATGAGCTGGTCGGCCGGGCCGAACAGATTACCAAGGGAGATTTGACCCAGGAGATCGCCGTACAGGCAACTGGCGAAATACAGGTGCTGGCTGACAGTATAAATGTTATGACCAAGTTTTTGCGGGACTTGGTCACTAAGATCCAGGAAGCGTCTCAAAAAGTTTATGACGCCAGTGCAATGGCGCAAACCAACAGCCAACAGCTGGCTCAGGCCGCTAATCAGATTGCGGCAATGGTGCAGCAGACATCGACGGCAGTGCAGGAACAAGCTCAGAATGTCCAGGACCTGGCCGAAATCAGCAATAAGATAATGGCCAATGCCAATGAGATCGCCACGGCCTGCCATGCTTCAGCCAACAATGCCCAGGCGGCAATGGAAAAGGCCCAAAACGGCGTGGCGGCGGTTGAAAATATTAATACTAAAGTACTGGCGACCCGGGAGACTCTTAAACAGGTCAACAGCCAGGTGCTCGAGATGCGGGAAAGATCAGAGGAGATCGGGCGGATTGCCGGCATGGTGAGCAGCATTGCCGGCCAGACTAACCTCCTTGCGCTTAACGCCGCCATCGAGGCTGCCCGGGCGGGCGAGCACGGCCGCGGGTTTGCGGTAGTGGCGGAGGAGGTCAGAAAGCTGGCCGAAGACAGTCGGCAGGCGGCCGGCGAGATCGCGAAAATAGTCAGTGAGAGTACCAAGGTTACCCAGGAAGTTATTGAACTCATTCCGAAAAGTTTGCAGGAAATTAATGAAAGTGTTGACATGGTAAATAATGCCAGAGAAGCGCTAGGGACAATAAATTCTGCGTCAGGTGAAATTGCTGCCGCTACCGAGGAGATCTTGGCGACGGTCGAGAATTTGTCGTCAGACCTAAAGACCGTTAGCGATAAGACCAATGCTTTGTCAGCAACCGCTCAGCAGATTGCGGCCGGCGCGGAGGAAGGCGGCGCGGCCGTTGAAGAGCAGACTGCCACTACGCAGCAGATAAGTAATGCGGCTGGAGTCACTTTGGGGATTGTTGACGAGCTACAGTCTCTGGTAAAACAGTTCCGGATAAAATAGCGACAGCGCCGCGATGCATTATTGACGAATTTGTGTTCAGCTAAGGTCTGGCCAAACAAATTGGGGATCTATCATCAGGGCCTCCGGCTTACGGCTGGGGGTTTTGTTATGCATAATTTAGTATAGGCATATATTATGTGCCTATTTTGAAAGGCCATTAGAGGAGGGTTAAGTAGCAGATGGCCAAGGTTCGTATTTTGGTGGTTGATGATTCGCCGTTTATTCATAAAGCTGTCGCTAGGTTTTTTGAAAATGATGAAAAATTTGAGATTGTCGGGTCAGCCTATAATGGCAAAGAAGGTAGTGCAATGTATTTTGAACTTAAGCCAGATGTTGTCATTATGGACATAGTCATGCCAATTATGGATGGGCTGGCCGCTGCTCAAGAAATTTTGAGTAAAGATA
This sequence comes from Thermosinus carboxydivorans Nor1, assembly GCF_000169155.1. NCBI lineage: Bacteria > Bacillati > Bacillota > Negativicutes > Selenomonadales > Sporomusaceae > Thermosinus > Thermosinus carboxydivorans. The sequence continues at coordinate 55,100 of NZ_AAWL01000002.1, read as the reverse complement.
GCCAGGCCAGAATTATCATTCAAAGTGGGATGCAGGATGATGAACTGGTTAAAAAAGCTAGACAAATGGGGATTAAAGAGTTTATTCTCAAACCAGTCAAAGAAGGTGAATTGAAAAAAATTATCAGTGCACTCGTGTATAACCGATAGCTAGAAGGAAGTGAGCTATTTGGCTCAGTCGAAAAAAGATATATGGACAGCTTGTTTGCCAAAGGTCAAGCAGTTGTTGGGCGATATCACTGGTTCAGAAATAACGGTTACCGCTTGTCTGCCCCAGAATGATACATTTAGCTCGGCTGGGCTGGCGGTAATTACTAGATTTACTGGAAAAGCTTCAGGACGGATTATTCTGGATATGTCTAAGGAGACGGCACGCAAGCTGAGTGCTGTTATTAATGGCCAAGATAAGGGTGACGATGAATTTGTCGTAGATACCATTTGGTTTTACCCAGGTTCGCCGCGGGAAACTAGTACTGAAGGAAAAGCTTGTCGTTACCAAGGATGTTAATGTGGTTATTGACCTGAATATGGATTTGCAGGGTAATGTCGCCTATGCGATAGATGAAGCACCGCTACGGCAATTGACGATGCGAAAGTCAGTATGGTGGTTGAAAACAAAAAATGGATGAGGAACGGCTGGTGACCTTTACGCTGGCGGGCGAAGAATATGCATTCAATTAACGCCCTTGAGGCTAAACTGCTGGTATTTATACCGCAGAGTGAGCGGGCTGGCCTTAACAAAGACAGGGGGCAAACTAATGGCTAGAAAGCAGTATTCGCATCATGAGGAACATATTGACGAGACTTGGCTGATTCCTTATTCCGATATGTTGACTCTTCTTCTTGCTCTGTTTATTGTACTTTATGCGTCTTCCCAAATTGACCAGAAAAAATTTGAGCAGCTGGCGCAATCGTTCAGCTATGCTTTCCGGGGCAATACGTCCATTTTCGAAAGCGTCCGCACGGTGCCGTACGCGGTCGATGGTCCATCCCAGATGCCTGTTTTGCCTAAGACACCGGCAGTGGTATCCGGTATGGCCGGGGCCAACGAGCAGGCATATATGATAGAAACTGTCCAGCTTGTTGAACTGAAGAAACAGCTGGACCGGTATATTGCGGAAAATAATTTGGCCGGCGATATCCAGACCGCGCTTACCGATGACGGTTTGATGATAAGGATAAAAGACACGGCGTTGTTTGCCTCCGGCCGGGCCGAACTCAAGCCCGAGTCGCTGCGGCTGGGGACGGAGATCGCCCGAATGATAGCGCCGCTTCCGCAAAGGGTAATAGTAGCCGGACATACCGACAACATGCCGATAAATACGCCGGAGTTTCCGAGCAATTGGGATTTGAGCACCGTGCGGGCTCTTAATTTTATGAAATATATGCTGTCGCAGGCCGAAATCAAGCCGGAGCGGATAAGCGTCAGCGGCTATGGTGAATACCGCCCGGTCGCAAGCAATGACACGGAAGAAGGGCGGGCGAAGAACCGGCGGGTCGAGGTGTTGATCATGCGCAGTTATCTGCCGGATGGTATTAAACGGTAAAAGCGCAAATGACCTTACTCGACAAGGTCATTTGCGCTTTTTTCAATTGCCTTACATTTCCTGGGTTGTGCAACTTCTGCCCGGGTAGTGCCCCTTCTTTATTCCGTGAATTCGTACAAGGTTTTGGCGGACTCGGACAGGCGGCTGGCCATAACCGCCAGCTCCTGACTGGCCTTGGCCATTTCTTGGATGGCCGCTTCCTGGGACACGACGTTATGTTCAATGTTTTCAATTTTTTGCGTTAGCGCTTCAATGGCCCGGTACATGTTGGTCAAGGATTCGGAAATATTTTTCACCGATTCGGCGCTGGCCGCCGCCAGTTTTCGCACTTCTTCGGCTACGACTCCGAAGCCTCGACCCATTTCGCCGACGCGGGCCGCTTCGATCGCGGCATTCAGGCCGAGGAGATTGGTCTGGTTGGCCACCGTCCTGATAAAGGCAATGATTTCATCTGTTTTCCGCGCCGCATTGAGCAGATTCTTGCTCAGTTCCCTAAGTTCACCGCCGACTGTGGCCACTTCGGTTGCCCGGCTGGCAAGCTCCTGCATGCCGGCCGTCAGTTCTTCGGAAGAGGCCGCCAGTTCGCCGGTAACATGGTTAATAGTTTCGAAGGACTTTACGCTCTGGGTGGTTGTTACACAGCCGATTACCCGGCCGCCGTCTTTAATGGGCATGGCATTAGCGATATAAGGAACGCCGTAGGCCGATTTGTCACGCGGAATGTATTTAACAACCTGTTTGCCGGTTTCCAAGGCCTCCTTGGTAGCGCCTGATCGCACCGGTTCACCGACCCTGGTGCCCAAGTTTAGGTCACTGGCAGGAATATACAAAATATACTTTCCGTCCCGGGCGATAGTCACACCGACATCACCAGCAAACACATCGTTTAGATAAGGAGCTACCTTGCAAAACAAGTCAAGCAGCTCTTCGCCTGTCAATTGGCTCATCGTAACCCCTCCTTTTTAGTTGGCTACTTTTTCGACGTGTTTAGACAATTTCCCTTTTTCGCACAAATAATTTGGGAATTATCAGCGGGGCGGGCTGGCTATTTCGCAATTAAGCAGCTCTACAAACGCTCTGACGGGTAATAAATTTAAGGCTGAGTTTCTGAACAACAGCTACGTTACTTCGTGTTAGGGGCTCGCCATTTTTTCAGTACAGTTTTTTTGCATAAAAAGGGTACCATGGACGTCAGCAGTGCCCGGGATAGCGAACTGTACTTCTTGGAACGGCAAGGAGGGCTTACCGGCCCGACCACATTGCTCGAAAAACCTTGGTTCTTTTCGTTGTCAATTATTCCTGGCATAAACTCGTTCGCATTGTGGGAGTGCGGGCAGCCGGCTTGGTGACGTTCAGCCCGTCCCAAACTGAAAACACTGATATACACGATTGATATCGTCAGGCAGTGTTTTGGTCATTATAGCATTCAGCAGGCGTGATGTTATGTGATCAGCGACTAACAGACCTTAATCTGCAAGTTGGCCATGTAATTAATTCATGCTCGTTTTTTCGTAAAAAAAACGATTTGACAAGGGTATTAAGTGCTTGTACAATAAATAAGCGAAAGAGAAAACTTATTACTAACATTTAAATAGTCTATGGGGAGTCGCCAAGTTGGTTAAGGCATCGGACTCTGACTCCGACATTCGAGGGTTCAAATCCTTCCTCCCCAGCCACTGACTCGCTAGCTCAATTGGTAGAGCAACTGACTCTTAATCAGTAGGTTCTGGGTTCGAGTCCCAGGCGGGTCACCAGTCAAAAAAAGCTAACCCCTTGCTAGTGCGGCAAGGGGTTTTTGTTATATGCGGCTTTGTCAGATATGAAAGATATTATATCACATAACAACTTTACCATTAATATAATATACCGTAGAGCGTTCCTACTATAATTGTAGAACGTTTCTATGAATAATATTACTGAGGTGATGTATGTATGTTTGATTATCAAGTTGTTTCGGAGAAAAATTCTTTGTCACGCCAAGGTACAGAATTTACAAATGAATGTATACGAGTTAACAAAGTGTATGACTGGGTTTTACTAAATACTGATGAAATTAAAAACATTGCGATTCCTGCAGCTAGTCTTACCGTGTTACAGCCACTTATTGATGCCGGAAATGTATTGCGGGTTGTTGGTAAGCTCACCCCTGCCGATGTAACTACCAAAATCGTAAGTATTGTCAGGAAAACTGTAATTATTAACGAAAAGGAAATTGAAATAGGTTGTGCCCAAATCCTGATAACGGCTAATCTAACAGTAGAAGTTTACAATAACACTACTGGTTCAACTATCCCGGTAGTAACTTTCCCTGTTACTTTCCAGATGTTGGAAAGAGTAGGTTTGTGTTTTCCGCAACCATTTACCTCTAACAATATTACAACAAACGTTCTTAGCGCAAATGCCGTTGCGCTTAGTGATGTGCCGATTGATGGCAACTTTATTTTTGAAATTAGTATTTGTCAGGACGTGTATGTGGAAACTGAGGTTAAACTGGAAGTGCAAGGTAAGTTCTGCGAACCGAGAGATAATACCCTTGACTGTGGAACTGGCAGCTTAAGTTTGGCATGTAATAAACCTACTTTTCCGCCACAATGCCCTGACATTTTCCCCAGTAGCTAACGTGATTTCCGGGAGGGGCCTTTGTGCCCCTCTATACATATACTAGAAATAAAAAGAAATATAAAATTTAAGCAAGGAGGGATATATGTGCTGACAAACAATGTTAGTATACAGATAATATTAATTGCTTTAGCCTCAGCCTTTACGTATATTCTAATTAATACATGGTTACGACGATTAGGATCATCTGATTGGACATATAAAAATATGCTGCTATTGTTTTTTATTGCGTCTACTATAGGGGCGATGTGGAGTTTTTTACCATATACACAAATCTTGATTGTTATGTTGGCAGCGTCCGCAGTTAGTTATTGGATCATTCAGTCCAACATAGTTAAATCTGAAACATATATCAAGAAACAACAAGAATATCACGAAAAAATTCCAAAGGAAAATCAAAATCTAGTACCTGCTCAGAAAGAAAATAGTCAAGTCTCCAATTACCAAATAATAAATCAAGACAAAAGGTATAGTCAAATTGAATTCTTACGTGAGGCAAGTAAGCAAAATATCACTCTAAGTTCATCCTTAATTTCCCAATTGAAAGATTTTCAAATAAAATCAGATAAAATTAGGGGCTTTGAACCCAACAAAAAGAAATTTCATTCCTGATTGTGCCGAATTTGTTAAAAGTGCGCGATATTTCGACGAAACAATCTTCTTTCACCATGTGTATAAAACCATATAATACGGGTTTTGCCTTGATGCTGCCAGCCAAGTTCTTAAACAAGCGAATAATATTCTGGAAGACATCACCTCTGAGTAATCATTTTTTGGTTACTCATCCCGGTCAGGAGGTGATGTCTTTTTCGTACCGTATATAATATCATATACACTTTACCCCACCCCTTCGGGACGGGTAAACAGACGGTTACCTTTACAGGCCGGGTAAAAGAGGTTTGCCACAAAATATGCAGAACATTTTATAAATGTGTAGATGGGGGAGGTAAGCAAGCATGGACAGAAAATATCTGATGGTAACCGGACTGATAGTACTGGTGCTGGTTGGTCTATTTGGGGCCGGCTGCGGCAAGATAAAGCCGGGCACAGCAGAGGTCCGGCGCCCGGAAGTGGCGCAGGTGGTGGTCAGCCCGGTACGGGAAGAGGCGGTGGAGGACTTCTACGAGACCGCCGGCACGGTGCGGGCCCGGGCGACAGGCAGCATCGCCAGCAAAGTAACCGGTACGGTGGTGACCGTGCACTTCCGGCAGGGAGAGCCGGTCCGTGCCGGCCAGCTGCTAGTAACCATTGCGGCGGACGAAATGGCCAAGAAAGTGGCGGCGGCTGAAGCGGCTTACCAGGAGGCCGTCAAGGCCCAGGCCGCATCCGCGGAGAACCGCCGGCTGGCCGACATTACTTATCGCCGCTATGCCCAGCTGGTCCAGGACGGGGCCATTTCCCGGCAGGACTTTGACAGGGTAGCCGCTCAGAAAAAAGTCGCTGATTTCGACTACGAACGGGCTCAGGCTGCTGCCGTCCGGGCGGCCGCCGCGCTGGAAGAGGCTAAGGTTTACCAGGGATTTACCCGGGTTACGGCACCGTTTGACGGTATTGCTCGGGAGAAAAAAGTGGAGGAAGGCAGCACCGTTGTTCCCGGCACGCAGCTGGCGGTGATCGAAGACGCGGCAGAATTTGAGGTGGACGCCGGTGTTGATGAGCGCTATGCCTCTTTTGTTCACCCGGGGATGAAGGTCTTTGTCACCGTACCGGCTGCCGGCCGTCAGCTTGACGGCACGGTAAAAGAAGTAGTGCCGGCGGTCGACGTCAAGTCCCGTAACTTTTTGGTCAGGGTCAGCGTGCCGGGTGAGGGGTTAAAGAGCGGGCTGTACGCCAAAGTGCGCTTGGCGGTCGGTGATCGGAAGACGTACTTGGTGCCGCGGACGGCGGTGGTGGAAAAAGGTCAGCTGACCGGAGTGTATGTTGTCGGTAATGACAATGTCATTCGCTATCGGCTGGTCAAAACCGGCAAAGACTATGGACAGCAGGTGGAGATATTGACCGGGTTGGCGGCAGGTGACCAGGTGGTGGTAAGCGACGTTGACCGGGCCCTGGACGGCGCGGTGGCTAAAGAGGTGGTAGTGCGATGAACAGCGGTCTGGCCGGCAGAATTGCCAAGGCGTTCATAACTTCTAAGCTGACGCCGATTATTGTAATTGTTTCCCTTTTGGTCGGGGTTTTTGTCACGGTTATCACCCCACGTGAGGAAGAGCCACAGATAGTCGTTCCGATGGTCGACGTGTTGGTCAGCTATCCTGGTGCATCGGCGGAAGAAGTGCGTGAGCGGGTTACGCGGCCGCTGGAGCAGCTATTGTGGGAAATAACTGGGGTGGAATACGTCTACTCTATCGTCCAGCCCGGCCAGAATCTGACCATTGTCCGGTTTTACGTTGGCGAAAACACCGAGGCCAGCCTGGTCAAACTGTACACCAAGTTGATGGCCAACTACGACCGCATCCCGCCCGGTGTATCGCAGCCCCTGGTCAAGGCGCGGTCGATCGACGACGTGCCGGTGCTGGCTCTTACGCTATGGAGCGATGCTGGCCACTACAGCGGTTATGAGCTTCGGCGGGTAGCGGTGGAGCTGGCTGCTGAATTGAAAAAGGACGACAATGTGTCCGAGTGCACGGTTATCGGCGGTCAGCGGCGCCAGTTCAAAGTAACGCTGGATGCCGGCCGGCTGGCCGCCTATAATACCAGCGTTCCGGAACTGGTGGCGGCCTTGCAAAAGGCAAATGTCGCCCTTGCCGCCAGCACCAGTAAAGACAACCGGGAGTACAGCGTTAAGACCGGTGCCCTCTTATACAGCGCCGCCGACCTGGCCGACGTGGTGGTCGCCGTGCGGGACGGCCGGCCGGTATACTTAAAAGACGTAGCCACAGTCGACGACCGGCCCGGCGAGCCCGACCAGTACGTCTTCATGGGCCTGGGACCGGCTGCCGCCTATAAGGCCGGCATACCGGCCGCTGCCCGGCCCGAGGCCGACCGGGAGGCGGTGACGGTAGCGGTCGCCAAGAAGAAAGGCGCCAACGCCAGCCTTATTGCCGACCGGGCCCTGGCCAAGGCGGAAGCCCTCCGGGGCGTGCTCATACCGGGTGACATAAATATAACAGTTACCCGTAATTACGGTGAAACGGCCAAGGAAAAGTCCGACGAGCTTTTGGAGCATATGCTGATCGCTACTTTTTCTGTCGTTATCCTGATGGCCCTGGCGCTGGGCTGGCGGGAAGCGGCGGTGGTGGCGGTGGCTGTGCCGGTGACGCTGGCATTGACGCTATTGGTAAACTACCTGTACGGTTATACCCTCAACCGGGTGACGCTGTTTGCCTTGATTTTCTCTATCGGCATACTGGTCGATGACGCTATAGTGGTGGTAGAGAATATTCACCGCCATTTTCGGCTAAACGGCGTAAGCGTCAGGGCGGCGGTAGCGGCGGTGGACGAGGTGGGCAATCCTACCATCCTGGCTACTTTTACGGTTATTGCCGCGCTACTACCCATGGCCTTTGTCTCCGGACTGATGGGACCGTATATGCGCCCCATCCCGGTGGGGGCATCGGCGGCCATGCTGTTTTCCTTGCTGGTGGCGTTTATCGTCAGTCCCTGGCTGAGTTATAAGGTGTTGAAAAATACCCGGCATCACAAAACCGAGACCGAAGCGGCCGGCCGCCTGCACGCCTGGTACACCGGGATGCTGGCCGCCCTGGTGGATGATGCGCGGCGGCGGCGCCTGGTCTTGGGTGGGATGGTTGTCTTGCTGGCCGCCGCTGTAGCATTGATACCGCTAAAGGCCGTTATGGTCAAGATGCTGCCATTTGACAACAAGAGCGAGATCGAACTCATCGTCGACCTGCCGGAGGACGCCCCGCTGGAGCGGACGGCGGCCCTGGCACGCGAGCTAGGCGAGTACTTGAAGACTGTGCCGGAAGTAACCGACTACCAGGCCTATATCGGCACTGCCGCTCCTTATAACTTTAACGGTCTGGTACGCCATTATTATATGCGTCAGGGCGCCAGCACCGCGGATATCCAGGTCAACCTGGTAGCCAAAGACAAACGGTCGGCCCAGAGCCATGACATTGCTAAAAGACTGCGGCCGGTCCTCACGGCAATAGCCGACCGGTACGGCGCTCGCCTGAAAGTGGCGGAAGTCCCGCCCGGACCGCCGGTCCTCAGCACCCTGGTCGCCGAAGTTTACGGCCCGGACCGGGCGGGGCAGCTGGCCGTAGCCCGCCGCGTAAAAGAGATATTCGCCAGCACGCCTGGGGTGGTTGATGTGGACTGGTATGTCGAAAACGACCGTCCCAAGCTGGTGTATGAGGTGGACCGGGGAAAAGCCGCTTTAAGTGGCGTGGATGTCCAAACCGCCGCCCAGACGGTGCAGGCGGCGCTTGGTGGCTTTACCGCCGGCCTGGCCCATGTGGATAAAGACAAAGAACCGGTAGAGGTGGTCCTCCGCCTGCCGCCGGACGAGCGGGGGGACGGCCAGCTTCTGGCCCGGCTGACCGTGCCGACCGCCGACGGCCGCCAGGTGCCCCTGGCCGGCCTGGTGCAAAAACGAGAAACGGTGGAGGACAAGACCATCTATCATAAAAATCTGCGCCAGGTGACCTATGTGGTGGCCGATGTCGCTGGCCAGGAGGAAAGTCCGGTCTACGCCATCCTCAAGATGCGCGACCGCATCAGCCGGATTGGGCTTTCCGGCGGCGATGAGCTAAAGCAATATTCAGCAGTGCAGCCCTGGCTGGAAGACAGGTATGCCATCAAGTGGGACGGCGAATGGCACATCACCCAGGAGGTTTTCCGGGACATGGGCCTGGCTTTCGCCGTCGTGCTGGTGCTCATCTATATTCTGGTTGTCGCCTGGTTTAAAAGCTTTGTCACCCCGGTCATCATCATGGCCCCGATACCGCTTACCCTGGTCGGGATTTTGCCTGGCCACTGGCTGTTTGGCGCTTTCTTCACCGCCACCTCGATGATCGGATTTATCGCGCTGGCAGGCATTATTGTCCGTAACTCGATATTACTGGTAGACTTTGTTGAGTCCGCCCGGCAAGAGCAGGGCGATGTCCGGCAGGCGGTTATTGCGGCTGGCGCTGTCCGTGTCCGTCCGATTGTCCTGACGGCTTTGGCCGTGGTCGTCGGCTCGTTTGTAATGCTGTTTGATCCGATATTCCAGGGCCTGGCCATCGCCATGATGTTCGGGGCGGTAGCCGCCACGGTCCTTACGCTGTTTGCCGTGCCGCTGTTGTACTATGAACTTTACGGTCGCCCGGCTAAAGATAAAGCTTTAGGCGTTCGTTGATTGTCTTCGACCGTTTCATCCAAAAAGGCTTTGATCATCCCACACTCATACTTATTTAGGTGTTTAAAAGACCGTGCAGATGTGCTATGCCGTTTATAGACGCCCATGGCCGAAACTTTCTGTATGGTTTTGATTGAGCACCCTTATCATACCGGAATTCTACATGGGAGCATTTTTCTCATCTTCTACTGTTGCATTTTATTTTACAATAAACCATCCGAATTAATCCCAACCCCCGCTAGTAGCGGGGGTTTTAGTTATCTGGTTATTGCGGCCAATTTGCAGGAGATAATATTGGTCGCGAGAATTTCTACAATAATAAATACTATTTGCTGATTATAGTAGCAATAACTGTCCAGGGGAGGCGATAACTTGGCACGTCTGGAGGAACTGACGCGCGGGGCGAAGGTGAAAGGCCTTTTGCCTGACGGCTTAGCCACGGTGGTGGATGTAAAATGGTATGGTACGGCCGTGGTGGAACTGACTTATAAAGACCCGGCGGGCCGACCGCACAGTGAACTTATTTACCGCGACCGGGAAAGCAGCCTGGAAATCGCCGAAAACGGCCTGCCCTGGAGTTTCGACGGCGACGGCGGTCTGCTCAAGCTTGTTTCCGAGGCGTACCGCATTCGGCTGGCCTATCTTTTTGACCCGCAGATGGCGGTACATACGTCGCTTGTTGAGCCGTTGCCTCACCAAATCACGGCCGTGTACGGTGAACTATTGACGCGGCAGCCGCTCCGTTTTCTCCTTGCTGACGACCCGGGCGCCGGCAAAACCATCATGACCGGCTTATTTATCAAGGAACTGATGGTCCGAGGCGATTTGTCCCGCTGCCTGATTGTGTCGCCGGGCAATCTCGCCGACCAGTGGCAGGATGAAATGTATTCCCGGTTTCAACTCCCGTTCGAGATTCTCACCAACGACCGGATTGAGGCGTCGCGGACAGGCAACATTTTTAACGAAATACCGATGTGCATCGCCAGGCTTGACAAGCTGGCGCGCGATGAAAATTTACAGGTCAAGCTGGGCGAGACTGAATGGGATCTCATTGTGGTGGACGAAGCGCACAAAATGTCGGCCAGCTTCTTTGGCGGCGAAGTGAAGTTTACCAAACGATACCGTCTTGGGCAATTGCTCGGCCGGATAGCGCGACATTTTCTGCTCTTGACGGCGACGCCCCACAATGGCAAAGAAGAAGATTTTCAGCTATTTATGGCCCTGTTAGACGCCGACCGGTTTGAAGGCCGGTTCCGGGACGGCGTACATACGGTGGATGTATCCGACCTCATGCGCCGCATGGTCAAAGAAGAGCTGTTAAAATTCGACGGTACGCCGCTATTTCCCGAACGGATGGCCTACACCGTCAATTACACCTTATCTGATGCCGAAGCCGACCTGTATAGCGAAGTTACCGGCTATGTCCGGGACGAGTTCAACCGGGCGGAAGCGCTGGCAAGCGACAGCCGTAAGGGGACCGTGGGCTTTGCCCTGACCATCCTCCAACGACGGTTGGCCTCGTCGCCGGAAGCCATTTACCAATCGCTGCGTCGGCGACGCGAACGCCTGGAAAAGCGGCTGCGGGAAGAAAAAATTCTGAGGCGTGGCCACCAGCTGCGCCAGGAGCGAGAGCGGCTAATTAGCCTATCGGCGGAAGATCTGGCGGATTTGGAAGACGCGCCGGGCGCCGAAGTGGAAGAAATTGAAGAAATGGTGGTCGACCAGGCTACGGCCGCGCAGACCATCGCCGAGCTGGAAGCCGAAATAGACAAGCTCCGCTACCTGGAGAAGCGGGCCAAAGAACTCAGAGCCAGCGGCGCCGACCGCAAATGGGATGAGCTATCCAAACTGCTCCAGAATGAGACCGCCATGTTTGACGCCGGCGGCATGCGCCGTAAGTTGGTAATATTCACCGAACACCGCGATACACTTAATTACTTGGCTGAAAAAATCCGGTCGCTCCTTGGCCGTGACGATGCCGTAGCAACCATCCAGGGCGGCATGGGACGGGAAGAACGGAAAAGAGTGCAGGAACTATTTACCCATGATAAACACGTCCATATCCTGATCGCCACCGATGCCGCCGGTGAGGGCATCAACCTGCAGCGCGCCAACCTTATGATCAACTATGATTTGCCGTGGAACCCCAACCGGCTGGAACAGCGGTTTGGCCGCATTCACCGTATCGGCCAGACCGAGGTCTGCCACCTGTGGAATATGGTAGCCGTCGACACCCGCGAGGGGGAAGTTTATTTTCGCTTGCTCAAAAAGCTGGAAGAGGAGCGGGAGGCCCTCGGCGGCAAGGTCTTTGACGTGCTGGGGAAAATCACTTTTGACAACCGGCCGCTGCGCGATCTGTTGATCGAGGCCATTCGCTACGGCGACCGGCCGGAAGTAAAGATGAGACTTTATCAGGCCGTCGATCAGGCGCTGGACAGGGACGCGTTGGTCAATCTGCTGGAAGAGCGGGCCTTGTCGCACGACGTGATGGACGTCCACAAAGTCATGAAGATCCGCGAAGAAATGGAGCGGCTCGAAGCTCGCCGCCTCCAGCCCCATTTTATTGCCGCGTTTTTCAAGGAAGCCTTTAAACTGTTTGGCGGCGTTTTGCGCGAACGCGAACCGGGCCGGTATGAAATCACCCATGTCCCGGCCGTCATTCGCGCCCGCGACCGGCAGATCGGGACAAGAGAGCCGGTAATGACCCGCTATGAACGGGTATGTTTTGAAAAAGACCTTATCTATGTCCAGGGTAAACCACAGGCTGCTTTTATCTGCCCTGGGCACCCTTTGCTTGATGCCACGATCGACCTGATCCTTGAGCGCAACCGGGATTTATTAAAGCGTGGCGCCATTTTAATCGACCCGAACGATGGCAGTGACACGGTGCGGGCCCTGGTCTACCTCGAGCACGCCGTCCAGGACGGGCGGACGACCAAAGACGGCAGCCGCCGGATTGTTTCCCGCCAGGTCCAATTTGTAGAAATAAGCGTCGACGGCAGCGCCCGCGCGGCCGGGTACGCTCCGTACCTTGACTACCGCCCGGCAGAAGGTAGCGAGAAAGAACTAATCCTTCAATATATTAACAAAAACTGGCTGCAGGCCGATTTGGAAGCGCAGGCCATGACTTACGCGATTACCACCATGGTGCCGGGGCACTTTGCTGCCGTGAAGCGCCGCAAGGAAGAACTGATTGCCAAGACCATGGCGGCGGTCAAGGACCGCCTAACCAAGGAAATTAACTACTGGGACCTGCGGGCGGAAGAACTCAAGCTGGCCGAGCAGGCGGGCAAAGTCAACGCTAAAATCAACTCGGCCAAGGCGCGCCAGCGGGCCGACGAATTGGAGGCCCGCTTAAAGCGGCGGCTGGACGAGCTGAATGAGGAGCGCAACCTTTCGCCGCTGCCGCCGATGGTCATCGGCGGCGCGCTGGTCGTGCCGCAAGGTCTAATCGACCGGTTGACAGGCAGCAGGCCGCCGCTGTTTGCTCATGATACTCAGGGCAGCGAGCGCAAGGCGATGGACGCCGTGATGGCCTATGAACGCAGCCTCGGCTACGAGCCGCGGGACGTGAGCAGTGAGCGGTGCGGCTATGATATCGAGTCCCGCATTCCCGGCACGGGGAAACTGCGGTTTATCGAGGTCAAAGGGCGGGCACCGGGGGCAACGACGGTGACCGTGACCAAAAACGAGATCCTCACGGCGCTCAATAAGCCGGACGATTATTTTCTGGCTATTGTCGAAGTAGGGGAAAGCGTCGGCCAGCCGCAGTATATCAAGTGCCCGTTCCGGAGTGAGCCAGACTTTGCCGCAACCAGCGTGAATTATAGTATTGCGGATTTATTTAAGGGCCAATCTTCATAGAAAGGCAGTGGTATCATGAGGTATTATCTTTTGTATGTCGATGAGTCTGGGGATATAGGTGCGTATAATAAGGCTGCTGGCCAGACCGGCTGTAGTTATTATGCCTTAGCAGGCATAATTTTGCCTATGGATAAATGGCAGGAAAACTTGATTGGTATGGTAAAACTTCGCCGAGAATTAAAACAGATTTTTGGCTTCCCCCAATCCGAAGAGTTGCATGGTGCAGAACTATTTAATCCGCGGGGAAAGCGTAATTATCCCAATCCTAAACTGCAACATAGGTCGGAAAGAATGAAAATTTATCACTACTTTCTTGAACGTCTGTCTGCTGCTTTGCCTGATGCCAAAGTATTGACGGTATCTATTTAGCCCCCTAATCCAATTGGAGTCTCGTCTCAAAATAGGATAAAATGAAAACATGAGGGGAGAGACGAGACATGAGATCGACTCGGTATACTAAAGAATTCAAAGAAATGGTAATTGAAGAAATCAAACAAGGTGCTGATGTAGCCCAAGTTGCCAGAAAACATGAAATTAGCCCTAAAACTGTTTATAACTGGTTAAATCGGGCCAAACACAAAGACTGGGAAAACACGGATCCTAGCGCCAAGAAAACCAGCTCGTATGTTCCGACTCCTCAAGAATTTAGGCAACTTGAGACTGAAAACGAACGGCTTAAACGCATTTTGGGCGATAAAGATCTCGAAATTGCAATATTACGTGATCTTTTAAAAAAGACCAACCCCGGCTATCGGACAAAATAGCCGTGGCCGATAAGTGGATAAGCCGGGGATATCCTGTGGCCCAAGTGCTGCGCATTATCGGCATTAACGCATCAACTTATTACGAGCGGCGAAAACATCAGCAATCATTAGAACATACAGAAACAAAAACACAAACGGCACCAAAAGTAACACGCGGCGGCCGGCCAGTCCCTGGTTATTCGTATAATGAATTGGGAGAACGGATATGCGATGAACAAATTAAGGAGTGGCTGCTCGAACTAATCTCGGGCGAAGAAAGTGTTTATGGTTATCGTAAACTTGCCAAGTGCCTGACGCAAGAATACAAGTTAATCATCAACAAGAAAAAGGTATACCGGCTCTGTAAAGAACTTGATATTTTAAGACCACAGCGTAATAGACATATTCGTCATATCCGCCGTCTGGCTCGTAACCGGACAGTTAGCAAAATCAACGAACTATGGGAAATTGATATAAAATATGGCTATATTGCTGGCGAAGACCGCTTTTTCTTCGTAATGTGCGTAATCGACATCTATGATCGAATGATCATAGACTACTATATTGGTCTGACATGTGAAGGTGTACACGCTGCAAGCTTGCTCAAACGAGCACTATTCAGGCGCAAATTGCTGCAAACGGATGTGCGTCCAGTTGTTCGGACTGATAATGGACCGCAATTTACGTGCCACGCATTTGAAGAAGCGTGTGCCGCTCTAAGTATCGAACATGAGCGCATACCACCCAAGACACCCAATATGAATGCCCATATTGAGGCTTTCCACCGTTTACTTGAAGATGAATGCCTGTCGCGGCATGAGTTTGAAAGCTATCAGGAAGCTGTTAAAGTAGTAGCAGAATACATTGACTTTTACACCAATCGGCGTCTCCATAGCAGTTTGCGATATATGTCACCAGCTAGGTTTAACGGCTTGGTTGCAGCAACTGGAGAAAGCCTGTTTACAGTTAAGGTCTAATAAGCTTTCGCTGATGACCGTAAAAGCATGTGCGCAGTCATAATGTCAAGGCCTGCCATTAGCAGAGCGAAGCGTGCCTTGACATATGACAAGCATGGGCTACACTCGCATATGCGAAAGCGTAAGAAAAAGCAATCCTGTGATTTTATGAGCATTTTAAGACAGGACTCCAAAATTAAGGGGTTAATCCGGTATTCTTAGACAAAGTCAATACAACTCTGAAACAGGAAAAGTGGTATGATACAGCGTGGCGCTGTTTACTGGAAAGATTTCAGACGTATATGCTAAAGCAAGATGCCAATGCTTACGGCATGGTAATTACTGATGAGGGTAACGAAATTCACTTGCGAAAAATTCAAAGACGGTTACGGCAATATAATCCTACTAGCAGCAAATTTGGCGAATGGTACAATAACCGGTTAGACCGGATAATTGAAGACCCCTTTGAACGGCAGTCGCATCACAGTTTTCTTATCCAGGCTGCGGATATGATTGTTCATGCTCTTTATCGGCAGGAGAACCCGAAAGGGTCTTATAAAAAGTTTAATGCTGATAGATTATTCCTTCATATTAAGCCTATGACCATAAAAGAAGCAGCGGCTGACGATCCGCTGCAGATGGGCATAAAACGAATATGAGTATAAAAAAATAAAACCCGCTACGAGCGGGCGTTTGGCAGAACCTACACCGCCAGTGCGGCGGTTCAGCTCCGCACTTCTATTATAAAATATTTTTCGGCAATTTGTCAAAAGAAATAACTTAAAAGATAGTGTCAAGACATTGTAGGATTTTTTAGAAGACATACCATCGCGGATGAGTTAACATAATATTAAGCATAGGCAAGCGAAAGCTCCCGCAAGGCCTTATA
Organism: Thermosinus carboxydivorans Nor1; assembly: GCF_000169155.1. NCBI lineage: Bacteria > Bacillati > Bacillota > Negativicutes > Selenomonadales > Sporomusaceae > Thermosinus > Thermosinus carboxydivorans. Next base: position 39,181 of record NZ_AAWL01000002.1, on the reverse strand, counting down.
TAAGAAGTTTTTCGGCCCCTTTAATACAGGAATATTGTCATGTGTTTCACAGGTTGCTTTTGTTTTCTTTTGCCGTTCAACTTCTACAGTTTCTGCCGGGCTTGTTGTCATTATCTCAATTTTGTAATTTACTTGTTGTTGTCTTAGATATTCCTCGGCTACTGACTGACCATTTGCCTGACATACGCGTATGTATGCCATATGCTTGGCGCCTTCTCGGCTCCACCCCATCGGCCGGCTGCTCATGCGCGCCGATAATACATGACTGATATGCCCTTCTGCACTGCATTTTATCTCTTTGTGACTATATGTTCTGGTTATCCCTTCCCAGTTGCTTCGAATGTAGCTCCAGGATTGTATAATTGCCTGTTTCCGACTTGCCGTTGGCGCCCTTTTTAGTAGCTTTTCAATGACTTCTTGTGCTTTTTCAAAGTTGCCAAACCGCAATGCTCCCATTAGTGTCTTGTTGAGTTCTTTGTTACCGCCTAACGCTCGCCGAATGTACTTCATTAAGTGGAACTTATCTGAAATAAATTCTGCCTTCGGAAAAACAAGCTGAGCACACTTAATCCATGCTGCACCATCACCTATTACATAGATCTTTTCGATACGATCAAGGTCATAGCGCTTGTTTACTTCGTCCCATACTTTTTCCCAAAATTCATCTGCTTCTTTATCCATACCGCTTAGATATACCGGATTTTTTAGTGACCGTCTTCCGTCTTTTTCTTCCCAGCCCTCATGTATATAAACCAGCCGGGATTCCAACGCCCGCCCATGCTGGCAGGCTACATGGTCTTCATCTGCTTCTATGTAGAGTCTTGGCACTGCTTTACGCTCTTGTACCGGCATCTCGGGCTCTTTGAATTCGCGAACTGCCCGCAAGACTGTCTGCCCGCTTAATGCTACCCCGCCACATGCCGCTCCTACTTTTTCGGCGCTTTTGCGGTAAGACATTTCGGCTGCATGCTCGATCAGTTTTGCCTTGACCGTTGGGTCTAATCGCATATGCGGCGCGTAACCTGCTTGTTCATCAACTAAATATGCGTATTGCCCTGTTTCCTTATGTCGGTAGTAGGTTCTGGCATAGCTTACAGTCCCAAAACAGGTTACTACTTCTTTAACGTCATCTTTTCGGCAAACTACCCAGCCAGGACGAAGCGTCTTATCTTGTTTGATCAGTTGGTCCATTTTTTCTAAAACCGCCTTGATGATTGTGCGCCCTACGTCATGTAGTTTATTTTGTAACAGCCGCTCAAAATTCTGAAAATCCATCTCATACAATAAACGCTCAAATTCTTTCTCGTCTTCTTCCAACTTCGAAAGGATAATTTCTTTGATATATCGAATAATTACTGACATGAAGACATCACCCCTGGGTAATCTTTTTGGATTACTCATCCCGTCGAAGGATGGTGATGTCTTCTTCTTTTTTCTTCCTCAAAAATCCTACAGTAATTTTACACTAACACTTAAAAACAGGAGCGTATCATATGTCCTACAAAAAGAAGCTCATCGAAGTGGCCCTGCCGCTGGATGCTATTAACCAGGCGTCGGCCCGGGAAAAGTCTATCCGCCACGGCCACCCATCCACCCTGCACCTGTGGTGGTCACGCAAGCCCTTGGCAACCTGCCGGGCAGTGCTGTTTGCCACGCTAGTGGACGACCCGTCCAGCCATCCGGACAGGTTCCCCACCGAAGCCGACCAGGAAAAGGAGCGGAAACGGTTATTTGGCATAATCGAAGAACTGGTCAAGTGGGAGAACACGAATAACGAAGAAGTGCTGGCGAAAGCCCGTAAAGAGATCATGAAGGCTACCAACAACAATCCGCCGCCGGTGTACGACCCCTTCTGCGGCGGCGGTTCCATCCCCCTCGAGGCCCAGCGGTTGGGCCTGGCGGCGTACGCCAGCGACTTAAATCCGGTGGCGGTGCTGATCACCAAAGCGCTTATTGAAATCCCGCCCCGGTTCGCGGGGCGAGCGCCCGTCAACCCCGAGGCGCGGCGGCAAATCGGCGCCGGCCAGGGGTGGCAAGGGGCGGCCGGTCTGGCCGCCGACGTGCGCTACTATGGCGAATGGATGCGCCGTGAGGCCGCCAAGCGCATCGGCCATTTATACCCCAAGGTGAAACTGCCGCCCGAGCATGGCGGCGGGGAGGCCACCGTCATCGCCTGGCTATGGGCGCGCACCGTGCGGTGCCCCAACCCGGCCTGCGGCTGGGAAATGCCGCTGGCAAGCAAGTTTTGGTTATCAACAAAAAAAGGCAAAGAGGCGTGGGTCGAGCCGGTGGTGGACGGCGCGGTAAAACAGGTGCGGTTTGTCGTAAAGACGGGGAAAGGCAAGCCGCCGGAAGGGACGGTGAGTCGTCGCGGGGCTAAATGTATATGCTGCGGCACGCCGGTGGCCTTTGACTATATCCGCGGCGAAGGCCAGGCCGGACGGATGGGCGTTCGCCTGATGGCGATCGTGGCGGAAGGCCGTAACGGGCGGGTATATGTCGGGCCGGACGAGGAGCATGTACAGACGGCCCTGGCGGCGCGGCCGCAAAACGTTCCTGACACTGACTTGCCGGAAAAAGCATTAGGTTTTAGAGTTCAGCAGTACGGAATGACGAAACATAAAGACCTCTTCACTCCCCGCCAGCTGGTCGCGCTAACCACCTTCAGCGACCTGGTGGCGGCGGCACGGGAGCAGGTTTATCAGGACGCGGTAGCGGCAGGGATGGCTGATGACGGTACACGCCTTAACGACGGCGGCGCCGGTGCGGCGGCTTATGCCGACGCCGTGGCGACATATCTGGCGCTGGCGGTGGATAAGGGAGCGGATTACTGGTCTAGCATGTGTAGTTGGCATACTTCCGGCGAAAAAATGAGGAATACTTTTGGTAGACAGGCAATTCCAATGGTTTGGGATTACGCGGAATGTTGTCCATTTAGTACCTCAACAGGCAATTGGACTGCTTGTGTTGATTGGGTATGGAAGGTTATACATCAATTAGGAAGTAGAATTCTAGGAAAAGTATACCAACTTGACGCAACGGAACCTAATTTTGGTTTTTCGGCCATCATTTCCACCGACCCGCCCTACTACGACAATATCGGTTATGCCGATTTGTCCGATTTTTTCTATGTTTGGCTGCGGCGGGCGCTGCACGGCATATATCCTGATATTTTCAGCACCGTGCTGGTTCCCAAAGCGCCGGAACTGGTGGCTACTCCTTACCGGTTTGGCGGCGATAAGGACAAGGCCAAGGCGTTTTTTGAGCATGGGCTAGGTGCGGCCTTTGCCACGATGCGGCAAATGGCCCACCCGGACTACCCGCTGACGGTCTATTATGCCTTTAAGCAGGCTGATACCGAAGCTGGCGATGAAGGCGCCGAAACCCACGGCAGCACGGCGTCGACGGGCTGGGAGACAATGCTGGAGGGATTGCTAAAGGCCGGGTTTGTCATTACCGGTACCTGGCCGATGCGGAGCGAATTATCAAACCGGCCAGTTGCGAACGGCACCAACGCCCTCGCTTCGTCCATCGTTCTGGTCTGCCGCCCGCGGCCGAATGATGCGCCGCTGGCCACCCGGCGGGAGTTTTTGAGCGCCCTGCGGCGGGAACTGCCCCAGGCGCTCCACGAACTGCAGCAAGGGAGCATTGCTCCAGTCGACATGGCCCAGTGCGCGATCGGCCCCGGCATGGCCATTTTCTCCCGCTACAAGCGAGTACTGGAGGCGGACGGCCAGCCCATGCCGGTACGGACGGCGCTAGCATTGATAAACCAGGAGCTGGACGCTTATCTTGCTGCCCAGGAAGGAGCCATGGACGAAGACACCCGGTTCTGCGCCGCCTGGTTTGAACAGTTCGGCCTGGGCGAGGCGCCGTTTGGTGAGGCCGACGTTTTGGCCCGGGCCAAGAACACGGCGGTGGACAGGTTGGTGAGTGACGGTATCTTGGCGGCGGCCAAGGGCAAGGTGCGCCTGATCAAGCGGGACGAGCTCGCTGACTTTAGCCCCGAACACGACAGCCGCCTAACGGTCTGGCGCTCTGCCCAGCAGCTGGTCAAGGCGCTGCTAGAAGGCGGTGAAGACGCCGCCGCCCGGCTCGCTTTGCGCCTGGGCGGCGAACGGGCCGAACAGGCGAAAGCCTTGGCCTACCGCCTGTATACCATTTGCGAGCGGCGAGGCTGGACCGATGAGGCTTTGGCCTACAACACGCTGGTCGTTTCCTGGCCGGCTATCCAGCAGAAGATGGTGGAATTTGCCGCCCGGCCGGCCGTTCAGGTTGAACTGTCTTTATAGCGGAGGGAAGGAAAAATGGCCGATAATTATACGTTAATCACCAAAGGGTTTCACCTGCTTACCGAAATCCTGGCGCCGTATGTGGCCCAGCAGCTGCGGGCCTTTTTCGGCAATAATTGGTGGCAGGACGGGGTGCTTGCCGTGCTCTACGATGAGCAAAAACGCGACCTGCCCGATGATGGCGACTGGGGCATGCTGGTCGATTCGCTCGATGCCGCCCGATGTCTTGTTCTCATCGATATCCACTGGAACCAGATATTCAAACTAAAACTCAGCAAGGAACACCGCCACTGGGTGAAAGAGCTTATTACCACCCGCAATAAATGGGCGCACAAGGGGAGCGGCGATTTTTCCGCCGACGATGCCTGGCGGGCGCTGGACACCATGGCCCGCCTCACCGAACAGCTGGATGCCGAGACGACGGAAGCGCTGCGGGCCCTGGTGCGCCAGGTGCGGTACGGGACGACGGGCGCGTCGACAGCGGCTGCCGGGCTGGCGTCTCCACCGGCAGCGTCCCGTCATAGCCTTGAAGTGCTGCGGACAGTGCCCCGCGGCGGACTAAAGCCCTGGCGTAACGTCATCCGGCCCCACCCCGATGTGGCCGAAGGGCGGTACCGGCAGGCGGAGTTTGCTGCCGACCTTTCCCAGGTTGTGCGGGGGACGGCGCAAATCGAGTACCAGGACCCGGTGGAATTTTTCGCCCGCACCTATATCACTGAAGGGATGAAGGACCTCTTGGTGCAGGCCATCCGCCGCACCGGCGGCGCCGGTGGCGAGCCGGTCATCCAGCTTAAGACGGCCTTTGGCGGCGGCAAGACCCACAGTATGCTGGCCTTGTATCATCTGCTGCGCTCGGCGACGACCGTGGCGCGGCTGCCTAATCTTCAGCCGGTGCTGGCAGCGGCCGGCGCGGCGGAAGTGCCGCGGGCGCGCATCGCCGTGCTGGTCGGCACGGCCCTCAATCCGTCCAAAGCGCGGCGCCCGGCCAATTTACCGGGTATTACCATTAATACCCTGTGGGGGGAAATGGCGGCCCAGCTGGCCGAGCAGGTGGCCGAGGGCGATGCTGCCACCGCCAATAAGATTTACGACATTGTCCGCGACGCCGATAAAAAAGCGGTGCCGCCCGGGTCGGCGGCGCTGGTCGAGCTCCTCGACACCTGCGGCCCCTGCCTGATCCTGATTGACGAATTAGTGGCCTATGCCCGGAAAATTTACAAGGTCGACGGCCTGCCGGCCGGCAGTTTTGAAGCCGTCCTGACCTTTGTCCAGGAACTGACCGAAGCGGCCCGGGCCAGCCAAAACAGCCTCGTCGTAGCCTCTATTCCCGAATCGGAGATCGAAATCGGTGGGGAAGCAGGGAAGATAACCCAGGAGCAAATCGAGCATACCTTTGGCCGGATGGAATATATCTGGAAGCCGGTCGGCGCGGACGAGGGGTTTGAAATTGTCCGCCGCCGCCTGTTCCTGGACGTGGAAGACGAGGTGGCCCGGGACGAGGTCTGCCGCGCTTTTAGCGAAATGTACTCAGGCGGCGGCCGCGACTTTCCGCTGGAGACGAAGGAGCTGGCCTATTTGGCCCGCTTAAAGGCGTGCTATCCCATTCACCCCGAAGTTTTTGACCGGCTGTACAATGACTGGGCGGCGCTCGACCGGTTTCAGCGCACCCGGGGCGTGCTCAGGCTGATGGCGGCGGTCATTCATGAACTGTGGCTCAACCAGGATGCCGGTCTAATGATTATGCCCGGGTCGATCCCGCTAAATAGCGCCATTGTCCGGGAAGAACTGACCCGCTACCTGGATAACGGCTGGAACAATGTGGTGGAGACCGATGTGGACGGTCCGCGGTCACTGCCGCAAAAGTTGGAAAAAGAAAACCCCCGCTTCGGCCAGTGCATGGCGGCGCGGCGCGTAGCCCGGTCCATTTTCCTGGGTAGCGCCCCGTCGGTGCGGGAGCAGCGCAACCGGGGCATTGAAGACGTGCGCGTGCGCTTAGGGGTGGTCCAGCCCGGGGAAGCGGTGGCGGTGTTTAATGACGCGGCCGGTCACCTGCTGAGTCGCTCGACCCACCTCTATGTCAGTGGTCAGCGCTTTTGGTACGACCTGCCCCCGAACCTTCGGCGCACCGTCGAAGACCGGGCCCAGCAATATAAAAGCGACGATGTGGAGCTCGAGCTGGAAAAGCGCCTGAAAGCAATGCGCGACCGCGGCGAGTTTGCCGGCGTCCATGTCTGCCCTGCCTCTTCCGCCGATGTGCCGGACGAGCAGGCCGTGCGGCTGGTGGTGCTATCCCCCCAGCAGCATCACCGCCTGGGGAGCGCGGACAGCCCGGCGCTGGCGGCGGCGGGCGATATCCTGGCCAGCCGCGGCGCTGGCCCGCGACTATACCGCAACATGCTGGCCTTTGTCGCGCCTGACCGGGAGCTTATTGCCAGTCTTGACATGGAAGTGAGGCGGTACCTGGCCTGGCAATCGGTGCTGGACGAAGCGGAAGCATTAAATCTGGACGCCCACCAGCGGCGGGAAGCGGCGGAAAGCAAAAAGCGGGCCGACGAAACGGTCGACATCAGGCTGAAAGAGGCGTACTCGTGGCTGCTCACGCCGTATCAGGAAGGCGCCGGGCCGGTTATGTGGGAAACGGTGCGCATCGGCGGCAGCGCCGACAGCCCAGTAGTGAAAGCATCGCAGCAGATGCGGACAAGCGAATATCTCATTACCCGCTGGTCGCCGGCCCTTCTGTTTATGGAGCTGGAGCGCTGGCTCTGGCGGGACCAGGAGTATATTCAGATCAAGAAAGTATGGGAGTATTTGGCCAGCTACTGCTATTTGCCCCGGCTAAAGGACGTGAATGTACTCATCCACGCGATCGCGGAAGGCCTGCGGTCGGACGAATACTTTGGCTATGCCGCGGCGGTTACGGAGGCCGGCCGGTTTCTCGGGCTGTCTTTAGGTCCACAGGGCAGCGCCGGTTTCCCTGAGATAAGCGGCTTTTTGGTCAAACCGGCGGCAGCCAAGCGGCAATTTGCCCAGGATGAAGCAGAAGCCAGCCGCATGGCGCCGCCTGTTGATTATCCGCCGCAGCAAGACGGGGCAGCCGGGACGGCGGGCGTGCGCGATGGCCGCGACGTGCCGCCCGTTACCCCGCCGCCGTCGCCAGCGAAAAAAGTGCGCCGGTTCTTCGCCACCGTGGATTTAGATACGGCGCGCATCGGCCGGGACGCCGGCAAGATTGCCGAAGAAGTTATTCAGCACCTGGCGCTATTAAACGGGGCCCGGGTCAGGGTCAGCCTGGATATTCAGGCCGACTTTTCCGAAGGCGTGCCTGATAATGTGGTGCGCACCGTTACCGAGAACTGCCGGACGTTACGGTTTAAGCACCATGAGTTTGAGGAGTAGCTCGCCAATGATTAAGCATGTTTTTGTGTACGGCACGCTGATGTCCGGTCTGGCCAACCACCATGTGCTTAAGCCGTATATTAAAGCGATTGAGCCAGCGAAAACGGCAGGGCGAATATATCATCTCCCTTATGGCTATCCGGCCTACTGCGACGATGACGGTAACGGCGAGGTCACCGGTGAGCTGGTGGAGCTAAAGGACATTGACCAGGCGTTAGTTAGCCTTGACCAGCTGGAAGATTACTTTGGCCCCGGCTGTGCCAACAATCTCTATGACCGGATTGTTCGACCGGTTATCGCTGCCGATGGCCGCATAGTCGATGCATACATCTATGCGTGGCATGACCGGGAAAGCCTTGCCGTGCTCGGCGAGCTAGTGCCGGGCGGCGACTGGCGGGAATATATAAGGAATGTGTCGGCACCACCATGGCGGCTTGGGTGAGTTTTTGACCGCTTTGTCGCTGGTTTTGATCCTTTTGTCGAGAAAAAATACCCAATTAACGGAATGTTGACTACAATAACAATGTTAAGACAAATCGTGAAATGAGGAGGAGTTATCCATGTCCCGACAAAAGTGGCTTGCCCTCGCCATCGCGTTTGCCGCTCTGGCCGCTATCGTCTGGTTCACGCCCGCGGTTGCGGGACTGAAGGCGTCTGGCAAAGCGGCGCTGGGGGTGGCGGTGTTTGCCATCGTCATCTGGGCGACGCAGGCCGTAGATGATGCCCTTAGCGGTCTTATGATTGTTTTTCTGCTTGCTTCCCTCAACGCAACGAGCTTGGGCGGCGCTTTCAGCGGTTATGCCAATACTGCCCTTTGGCTCATCGTTATCGGGTTTATTATGGCCGCCTGTATGGAAAAATCGGGGCTTTCCAAGCGGATTGCCTTAATTTTGGTCAACGCCGCTGGTGGTTCGGCCGGCAAAGTATACTGGGCGGTGGCGGCCGTCATGGCGGTCATGAGCTTTCTTGTCCCGTCGATTACGGCTCGCACGCTGCTTATGCTGCCCATCATCCTTGGGATCGGTCAGGCCTTTGATGCCAAGCAGGGGCAGAGCAATATCGTGAAAGCCCTGCTGTTCATCGTTGCGATGAGCGGTACCATGATGAGCATCGGTATTTTGACGGCCCATGTGGGCAACCCGATTACGGCCGGCCTAATCGAAAGTGCGACCAAAAAAGCCATTTCCTGGTCGGAATGGTTCCGTGTCGGCGGACCGCCGGCTTTTACGCTGGCCTTCATTTCGGTCTATGTCCTTCGCCTGATGTGGAAGCCGGAAATCGAAAGCCTGGGCCAGGGCCAGGACTATGTCCGTCGGGAGCTGGCCGCCCTGGGGCCGCTTAGCAAACAAGAGCTGTATACGCTGGTCGTTTTCCTGGTAACGCTCGTCTTGTGGGCCACCGACTCGCTCCATAAAGTCAACGTTGTCATTGTTGGCCTGCTGGCCGTGCTGCTGCTCCTCTGGCCGGGCCGCGGCGTCATGAATTGGAAAGAGGCCCAGCAAAAGGTGCCATGGAATGTTTTTATCGTGTACGGCGCCGGCCTGTCGATGGGAACGGCGCTGGTTAGCTCCGGCGCGGCCAAGTGGTTGGCCGGTACGATGCTGTCCCCGATCGCGAACATGCCCCACGCCATGCAGATCATTGTTCTTATCTGGATCGTCACCGCGCTGCAGGTTTTCTTTACCGGCGGCGGGCCAAAAACGACGGCCCTTACCCCGGTCGTCATCGCCCATGCCGTGGCCATCGGCGCCGATCCGCTGGTATTTGCCCTGATTTTGGGTATGAACATGCAGCACCAGTACCTCTTGCCGGTCAGTAATATGCCTAATGCTGTCGCCATGGGCACCGGCCATATTACCGCCGGCGAGCTGTTTAGGACCGGCCTGGTTATGAGCATCCTGGGCGCGGCGTTCATGAGCGCCATGGTTGTGACCTATTGGAAATGGATTGGCATCGTGCAGTAAGGCTTTAAGCGAAGCCATCTCCTTATTGTGGTATACGAAAAGCTGCCCCTAGGGGCAGCTTTTCGTGTTTTGTCTAGTTCAGAGCGATAATTACAGATTTATGACGGTATCGGCATAGGCGTCGCAGCCGTCGCCGCAGGTAAACAACAAAATTTGGTGGTCTTTCGCCAGTTCCTTGAGAAGGGCAAAGGCTTTGGCCCGCCGGTCGGGATCAAAGTGGACAAAGGGGTCGTCGAGCAGTAGCGGCGGCTTTTTCCCCTGGCTGATTGCCGGGATGAGGGCCAAGCGGGTGGCGAAGTAGAGCTGGTCGCGGGTACCGGTGGACAGTTCACTGCCAATATCCACATGGTCGCCTTTGTCTGCCGAAAACACCATCGGGCTGAGGTCGGGACTGAGGCCGACCTGGTTGTAGCGGCCCTCGGTCAGGGTATTAAAGTAACGCAGCAAAGCGTCGCCGATGTCGCTGGTGATTTTCGCCACCGTGTTATTGCGGGCTTCGCTAAACCACTCTTTGAGAATGGAGAGCACTTGCACTTCTTCCTGCAGGGCGCGTAGCTGCTCCTGGCAGGTTTCGATTTCCTCGCGTTTCGTTTCAATATCTTCGATGCCATAGCGCACGGTGGCCAGGTAGGCTTCTAGCTTGGCCTGGGCGATTTCTTTGTCCCGCAGTTCGTGCTTTAGGTCGGCAACTTCTTTCTCCAGTCGGATGAGCTGCTCGGGGCTGATGGCGGGGAGATTTAAGTCGTCAAAGGCGACTTTGGCGACAAATACATCGCGGGCAGCCGCTTTTTGGTCTGCTTCTAACTTGTCTGCTGGGGGAAGCTGTTTGAGTCTGCCCTGTACTTGCTGCAGCTCGTTATTTTTGTCGCGCCACTGGATGCGCAATTTATCACGCTGATCGGTGAGGGCGGCGTGAAGCGTTTGCAGCCAGGCAAGGGCGGCCGGCAGGTCGCTTGCCGCCGGAGCGGTGGTGCCAGTTGAACTTGCGGCTGCCAGCGCTGCTTGTATCTGCGTCTGGAGTGCCTGTTCTTGGCCTTCGATCGTGCGGGCCCAGGCGGCTTGTTGCTGGTGGTAATGTTCGAGCGGGTGGCCGCCCAGCAGGGCGGTTAATGCTGCCTGCTTGGCCTGCACCTGGGCGCTGGCCTGGTCATAGGCCTCTTTCAGCCGGGCCAGTTCATCGGGGTCGCTCGCGCCATAGCCAGCTAGGAGGGCAGCCAGGTTGGCGCGAGCCTGGCGTTCGGCCGCCAGGCGCTTGGCGGCGTCGGCATTTTTATTGCCAATGCGGATGCGGGCAACGCCGGGCAGCTCAATTTCCACGCTGGCGCGGGCCTCGACCGTTTGGGCCGGATTGGTCAGTGGTTCGCCGTCGACAATGACGGTTGGCAGTGCAGCGGTCAGCGGCGTGATGTCGACGACAAACCCCTCGTTTTTCCCGGCTTGGGCCAGGCCGTGAATTTCGCTGGCTAGTTTCTGGGCGGTTTTTACATCAGCCGGTTTTACCGCCACACAGCCGGCCAAAACCGTTTGCGCCGCCTCGAGGTCGGCCTGGGCCGCCGCGATTTTGGCCAGTACGGTCGCCAGGATTTGGGCGTCGGTGCGGGAGCGCGCCAGCTCGGCGGCGGTCTGCAGCGCCTGGTCAATGGCGGCAACGACGGCCGCGATTTGCTGGCCTTGGGTTTCGATTTGCGTTAACTCGTCGGCGAGCTGTTTTGCCACCGTTTCGTAGTTGGCGCGTTGCGCCAGCTGGTCGGTGAGCGTGTTTAAGCGGGCGGTGGCATTATCCCACATTTCTTTGGCTTTTTTATACTGGACGTATTTTTCGTTTTCCGTTTCTTTGATCGCCAGTTGTTCTTTCAGGGTGGCGATTGCCTGCGACGTTTCGTAATACTCGGCGTATTTGGCGGCGGCCTGGCGGACGGTTTCTTCCATTTCTCGCAGTTCGGCCTGTAGCGCATCTAGTTTGTCGGTGAGCCGCCGGATGGGGCCGGGATTTTTGGCTGTGCCTTTTAGGCCTTTGGTGAGTTCGCTCAGGTGGTCGTCAATGTCTTTGAGCAACTTGGACACCACGACGCCATCTAGACCGCTCAGTTTTTCTTCCAGCCGTTTGCGCAGCTCTTCGGCATTCTTGAGCTGGATCATTTCTTCCGCCGAGAAATAAACGGTATTCAAAAACAGTGTGGCGGTCGGCAGGCCGAGAATTTCGGCCAGTTTTTCTTCAATCCGTTTCTTATCGGTCAGTTTTTTGCCGTCAGCTAAGTTTTCCAGCACTGACGTGCGGGCTTCAAAATCGCGCACCAGGCGGTAGCGCTTCCCGTCGGCGGAAAAGTCCAGGCGGATTTCGTACAGGCTATTCTGGCCCCAGGTCTGGTGTTGATAGACTTTGGCGGCGGCCGAACGGGGGTCGCCGAACAGGGCTATTTCCACGGCCTTGCGTAGCGACGTTTTGCCACCCTCATTTTTGGCTTTGATGAGGGTGATGCCAGGCTGTAAGGTGAGGTTTACGTCGGCTAAATTGCGGAAGTTTTTGACAGCGATCTGTTCGATCAGCATCTTAGTCCACCTCCCCGGCCGTCAGGATTTGGCAGCCGCGCGCCAGCACCTTGGCCAAGAGGTTCTTGTCTTCCGGCGCGGCCTGGGCCAGCCGCTCTTTCGCCAGCAGCAGGAACTGGCCGGCAAAAGTGTTTTCGTTTACTTGATCAAGGTTTACCGCGACGGACGGGCTGGCCGGGCTCCTAATTTCAAGGTAGAAAAAGGCGTTTTGCCAGCGCTTGGTCAGTTCGGCCAGTTTGGCCGCACCGCCTTCCGGCAGGTCGCCCCGCACCGTAAGCCGCAGCAGGCTGGTATCGCCCTTTAGTTCGGTCAGGCGGGCTTCGACTTCGTCAAAGGCGCACTCCGCATCGTGCCAGCGGTGATAAGCCACCGACAGGCGGGTAACACGCACGCCACTGTCGTCCAAATCCACCAGGCAGACCGTGCCGCTGTCCGCTTCCGTCCAGCTCAGGGTACCGGCAGCGCCGGCATAGCAGGCCAGGGGGGAGGTGCTGGTTACTTCGTAAAAGTTATGCCAGTGGCCGAGGGCCACATAGTCCATGCCGGAGGCGGCTAGCTGGTCGAACGTAATAGGGTAATCGTCGGCAGCCGCTTTACCGGGAATTTGCAGTGAGCCATGGGCGACGGCCACATTCCAGCGAAAATCGGCGTGAGGGGTAAGGCCGGCCAGCGGGCTGACCGGGCTGCGGTTAGCGGTATTGGCCTTGATATGTACAGCCAGCGAGAGGCTTGGAAATTCAAAGGTTTGGCCTTCTTCGGCCGTGGCGATTTGCACGTTTGGAAGCCGGGCAAAGACCTGGCGTTATAGACGGCCTGGCGGTCATAACAGTCATGGGTGCCTGGTTGAATAACGACCGGTACGTCCAATTTGCCAAACGTGGGCGGCGATAAAGTCTACCGTCGCCGGCGACACCTGGTTAGCGTCTACTAAATCGCCGGCACACAGCACCAAGTCGGCCCGCTCTTTTTGCGCGGCGGCGATAATGTTTTCGAGTGTTTTTTTCAGTCCTTCGCGCAGCAGCTTGCCGCGCGGCCCGAACTGGCGAAAGGGCGCGCCCAGGTGCAGGTCGGCGAAATGCAGTATTCGCGGCATCCGATCACCTCATAATATTATGCTTCTGTAAATATTATACAGCTTGGCGCAGGCGCTGGATAGTCCTGGGCAATTTATTGGTCTGACAATAACTGGGACAACTTTTTGTTGCGGTAGGCGGCGAGGGGTAGGACTAGCGGCTTGCGGCGGCGAATTAATTTAATTTAAAGTATGAGGTATGAAGTATGAGGTATGAGGTATGAGGTAAACGGAAAGTGGTTAAATATCGGTTTTCATGCTTTGTGGTGCCAATTTATCGGCATGATTAACTTTGCGGTTTAGGAGTTGTTGGTTGTGGCTCATGTTAGTTCAATCTGGCGGGTTGCCGCTGCTGACCGGGCGCTGCAGGCCGAGATTGCCGGGCAGCTGGGAATTACACCGCTGGTGGCGCAGATCCTCATTAACCGGGGAATTAACTCGGTAGAAGCGGCCGACGCATTTTTAAACGCCGGGGTTGAGCGTCTGCATGACCCCTTTGCCCTTAAAGGCATGGCGGCGGCGATCGAACGAATCCGTCAGGCATTACATTCCAAGGAAAAAATCGTTATTTACGGCGATTACGATGTGGACGGCATCACCGCGTCCGCACTTTTATATCGTGTACTCAGCCAGCTGGGGGCGGCAGTCGCCTATTATGTGCCTGACCGGTTCAGCGAAGGTTATGGGCTGAACATAACGGCCCTGCAAAACCTTTGCCGGGCGGGGGCTGACCTCATTATTACCGTGGACTGCGGCATTACGGCGGTGAACGAGGTGGCGGCGATTCGGGGGGAAGCCGATATTATCATCACCGATCATCATGAGCCGGGGGCGGCGGTGCCGGCGGCTCTGGCGGTGATCAACCCGAAACAGCCTGATTGCCCGTATCCGGAAAAGGCGCTGGCCGGGGTTGGTGTGGCTTTTAAGCTCTGCCAGGCTTTGTGGCAGGACGCGGGCCGGCCGGTGGACGAACTTTATAAATATCTTGACCTGGTGGCAGTGGGGACAGTGGCTGACCTTGTGCCGCTCGTAGGCGAAAACCGAATTATTGTTCGCGAGGGCTTAAACCGGCTGCCGGCGACTGAGAACGCCGGCCTGCGGGCGCTAGTTGCCGTATGCGGGTTTACCGACGGACGGATGGACACCGGCCGCATTGCCTTCGGACTGGCGCCGCGCCTTAACGCCGCCGGCCGGGTAAGCCACGCCTTGTCAGCAGTGGAAATGCTGATTACGGACGATGCGCTGTTTGCGGGGGAAGTGGCCAAAGAACTGGACGCCGCCAATGCCGAGCGCCGCCGCATCGAGGACGCCATCCGCGTCCAAGTGGAAGAGATGCTGGCCGGAACCGATCTGGAAGCAAACAAAGTGCTGGTCGTGGCTGCCGAGGATTGGCACCATGGCGTTATCGGCATTGTGGCTTCGCGCATTGTCGAGAAATTTTACCGCCCAACCCTGATTATCAGTATCGAAAACGGCGTTGGCCGCGGGTCTGCCCGCAGTATCCGCGGTTTTAACATCTTCGAAGCTCTCTGCCGCTCTTCCGACTTGCTACTCAGGTTTGGCGGTCACAGCGCCGCGGCGGGGTTTAGCATTCTGCCGGAAAATGTTGACGAATTGCGCCGGCGGCTTAATGCCTTAGCGGCTGAAGTGCTGACGCCTGACGATTTCCGGCCGGTAATTCAAATCGACGTACCGGTCATGCTGCGGGACATAACCCTGCCGCTGCTGGCAGAACTTAACCGTCTTGCCCCCTATGGCTTTGGCAACCCAGCCCCCGTCCTGGCCTGTAAGAACATTCAGGTGCTCGAAGCGCGTCGCATTGGCGCCGATGGCAGTCATCTCAAGCTCCGGGTGTGTCATGAAGGTTGTCCGGGCGAGGTGGTGATGTGGAACCGGGGGGATCTGGCGGACAAAATCCCTGTCAACAGCTTGGTTGCCATGACCTTCTTCCCGGAAGTCAATGAATGGCAAGGCCGCCTGTCTATCCAACTCCGGGCTAGTGATATTAAACGGCAAAGCGCGGGGTAAAGGTGGGACGGTTGGCATGATTGAACGAGTTCCGCAGGCGGTGCAGTTAATTTTAACCGCCCTGGGAGCAAACGGCTATGCCGCTTATATTGCCGGCGGCGCGGTGCGCGACCTTGTGGCCGGCCGGCCGGTCAACGACTATGACATTGCCACCAGCGCCCGCCCGGAGGCGGTGAGGGAG
This sequence comes from Thermosinus carboxydivorans Nor1, assembly GCF_000169155.1. Lineage (NCBI taxonomy): Bacteria > Bacillati > Bacillota > Negativicutes > Selenomonadales > Sporomusaceae > Thermosinus > Thermosinus carboxydivorans. The sequence continues at coordinate 23,698 of NZ_AAWL01000002.1, read as the reverse complement.
ATTGCCGCCCGCCAGGGCTGGCAAGTAGTAGACAAGCTGGGGACAAACTACGGCGTCGTCATGGTGGTGGTTGACGGTACGGGAGTGGAGGTGGCTACCTTTCGCGGCGAGCGTTATGGTGAAGACAGCCATCGCCCCGCCGAGGTTTGGTATGCCGATACCATCACCGACGATCTTAGCCGGCGGGATTTTACGGTCAACGCGATGGCGATGGACGTCGCCGGCAACATCATTGATCCGTTTGGCGGTCGCCGCGACTTGGCGGCCCGCCTAATCCGAACGGTCGGCGATCCTAACCGGCGGTTTGGCGAGGACGCGCTTAGGATGTTGCGCGCCTGCCGGTTTGCCGCCCAGCTTGGTTTTGCCATTGATGATGTAACGCTGGCGGCCATTCCCGCCAATCTGGGGCGAATGGCCGGATTGTCTTTGGAGCGGGTACGGCTTGAACTGGATAAGCTGCTGCTTGGTGATTATCCGCATCTTGGGCTGGCTGCGCTGGTGGCTACCGGGCTGGCCGGCGCTTCCTGCCGGGTCAAAGAAAAGGGGGAGTACCAGGCGGTAGCCATTTTGCCCGAGCTCAATCACCTCGTCGGCCTGCCGCAAAATCCTGCTTACCATGCCTGGGACGGGTGGTGGCAACACTTTGGAGACGGTGCGCCAGACACCGCCCGATTTGACGCTGCGTTGGGCGGCGCTTTTTTTTCACGACATTGGCAAAGGCTTGCCGGGAGTGCGCGCTTTTAGCCCGGACGGACAGCCCACCGACCATGGCCATGACCAGGCGGGGGCGAAACTAGCGGCGGCCATCGCTTCCCGGCTGCGCTTTCCGGCCAAGCGGCGGGAACTGCTCGTCTGGCTGGTGGCCAACCATATGCGGTTTCACTTTTATGCGGCCCAGTCACCAGCGGCGGTCGTGCGTTGGGTGCGGCGCGAGGCGCGCTCCGGTCGTTTTGCCAGTTCGGCCGAACTAGCGGCCGCCTTTGCCCAGTTGGCCGCGCTCGGTGCGGCTGACGCCGCGGCGACCGGTCAGGGGAGCCGGCCGGTCGTCGCGGCCAAGCAGTTCGGGGGCTATCTCGCGCAGCTGGCGGCGGCGATGCCGGTCCATACCCGTGATCTGGCTTACGACGCCGGAAAGCTCAAAGCGGTGCTGGGCGATGGCCGCGCGATGGGCGAATTTCTGCGCATCGCGCTGCGGCGCGTACAGGACGGCCAGCTTGCGAACGAACCGGCGGCCCTGTGCGCCGCGGCGAGCAAGTGGCGACAGCGGCGGCAAAATTCGGGTGGCGGTGAAACAGGATAATTGCCGCTGAAAATGCAAATATTAAGCCTGTAAGGAGGCGATTACAATGAAAATTTGCATCATGACGCTGATCGTCCTGATGGTGATTGCCGCCCAGCCGCTGGTTTTTGCCAATCACGGCGGCAGCGGCCCGGCGCTGATAGCAGATGAGGGCGGTCAAGCCGTTGTTGCTTTTAAGCTATCCTCCCGCCGTGATCTTATCGCCTTCGCGCAAGGTGAGCGGTCTGATTGGCAAATTGTGTTGGCAACAATGAAGCGCTACGCTTTGGCATATTAGGTATTGTAAAATGCTAAACCCTCGCTGGCCGCGAGGGTTTGCCGGTTTTTGTCCGCTAATTAAGATTTTCACATTCTTGCAGGCGCGGGTCGCGGACGCGCCACGCCACCCAGACAGCCACGATGGCGAACAGGCTGGCCGTAAGCCAAAACACGGCGGGGATGGACAGGGAAAGGGCGATGGCGCCGCCAATGACGGGGCCGAGCACATTGCCCATTTGGGAGGCGGCGGTGGTGACACCGAAGGCGACACCGCGTTTGGCTGACGGGATTAATAGCGAGATAAGGGCGTTGACGCTGGGAAGCATCGCGCCGATGAACAGACCACTCACGCCGCGAAGCACGCCCAGCGTGAGGACGCTGCCCGCGAGCGCCTGACCGGCGAAGGACAAGGCGGCCAGGCTGGCGCCAATAAACAGGAATGATGTGATGGGCGATGCGGCTGGACCAGGCTGCCGACGACCGCCGACGCCAAGGCGCTGGTAAGGCCGGCGGCGGAGATAATGGCGCCGCAAATGCTGGCTACATAGGTGATGTTAGGGGCCAGGGTTTGGACATAAAGTGGCAATACTGGCGCAATGACCTGGACGGCAAACTGGACCAGAAACTGGACAAATAGCATGCCTTTCAAACCGGGGATGGCTAAGACCTGCAGGACTTGGCCGCGAACCGAGGGTTTGGCTTCAAGCTCTACCGGCACGAAGCGCTCACTGACAAACAGGTGGACCGTGACCAGCGAGACCAGGCAAAGCAGGCTAAAGGCGACAAAGGCGCTGCGGTAGCCGAAGTGGTCGGCGACCAAGCCGCCGAACATGGGGCCAAAGGCGCTGCCGGCAATCATCGCCGTCTGGAAGACGCCCATGGTAAAACCCAGCTCTTCCGCGGGGGTGATACTGGTGACCAGGGCCAGCGCTGCCGCCGTAAAACCACCGAAAATGCCCTGAATGATGCGAAGCACCAGCAGTTGGTAGACGCTCGTCACCAGCGCCATAAGGCCCATAATAATAGCGAAGGCGAGCATGACCCGTTCCACCATGGGTTTGCGGCCTTTCCGGTCGGCGAGGGCTCCCCAGTGAGGGCCGGCCAGCGCCGCAAACAGTGATGATACACCCATCAGGATACCGGACCAGAACTCAACTTCTTCCAGTTGGGTGATGCCGAGCTCGGGCACATAAAGCGGCAAAAAAGACATAACGCCGGTGATGGCGCCCATACCGGCCAGCTGGGCGAACCACATAACGGCGAGGTTTTTCTTCCATTCAGGCAGTTTGATCATCTGCATACCTTCTTTATTATCGGTTTAAAGAATATTATATCAAAAATCGTGGCCCTGCTCCAACCTGGAAATTTATGCTATATTTGCCGGACAAGTATACAGTATATATTGTTATCTAATGCTTGCATGGTGGGAGTGACAGTGCTAAAATATCTTTAGGATGAGGTACTAAATTGTATGGCGATTTACCGGAGGGAGTGAGGCTTTAATTTTTTAATTAGTGATTGATTAGCATAATTTGCTCCTAAAGTCAAACAATTGAGAGGTGCAGAAAATGGAGTTCTTAGTCGCACTATTTAGCATCATGATGGTGAACATCGTGCTTAGCGGCGACAACGCGGTGGTTATCGCTATGGCGAGCCGGTCGCTCCCCGCTAAGCAGCAAAAGATGGCCATCCTGTGGGGTAGTGCTGGGGCAATAGGGCTGCGGGTGATTTTAACCGTCGTGGCGGTTGCACTGCTAAAAATACCGTATTTACAGTTTGCCGGCGGCGTTCTGCTGGTGTGGATTGCCGCCAAACTTTTGCTGGAAGAACAGCATGACGAAACCATTGAAGCCTCCAAGTCCTTCTGGGGTGCCATCAAGACCATTATTATCGCTGACTTGGTGATGAGCCTGGATAATACACTGGCGATTGCCGCTGTGGCTAACGGCAACTATCTTCTGCTGGCCATCGGGTTGGCGCTGAGTATTCCCCTCATTATTTGCGGCAGTCGCCTTATTATGATGCTTATGGAAAAGTTTCCGATCATTGTCTATGCCGGCGCGGGCCTTATTGCCTGGACAGCCGGGGAGATGATGGTAGATGACCACCGTCTGGGCGTGTTTATTACCCAGCTCATGCCGGAATGGCTGTTGCCGGCCCTTATTACCGCCGGGGTACTGGGAGTGGGCGTGTATGTCAAGCGCCAGCGCGCCAAAACTGCTTCGCGCCAGACGGCTGTTATGTAACAAAAAACGGGATGCATGCTGTAGGATGCATGTATCCCGTTTTTTTGCGTCATTATTATTGCACTGTATAGCATTCCGGATTGGCCGGCGGCTCTTTGGCAGCAATCGCGGCGGCCAGGGCAATGCTTTCTTGGTGGCAACACGTCCAAAGATCACATCCGGGACCGAGGCAGTAGGTTGAACAATCGTACATAACTTTCCCTCCACCCTGCTTTTAATAATATTATACGCAATATTGTGACATTTTGCAGCCCGTTTGAGTCAAGTTAATTAAATAACTTAAAAAAGTTATGTGAATAACGTACTTTATTTTACTTTATCTAACTACTCCGAAAACTCTACACCTGTTTTCATTCTTTGTTGGTGTCGTGCTAACGACATGGGGGGTCTACCCTGAAAAATAGGTGGCTTCAAGATGGAAAATATAGGGAACCACAGAGAACACGGAGGAATTTAAATTATATTATATTCTTCGCGTGATGGATATCACGTGCTCTGTGTCTTCCGTGGTTAAACTTCAAATTTTTCATGTTTTGTGGTGACATTTATGTCATGAATATCTTTGCTGAACCAGCGGCGGGACGGATTCAATGTTTTTGCGCCAACGGCAGGGAAAATCGCGCTGGCGTATAGAAATGCTAGCAAGGGGGGAGAGCATGGGAAGGGTAGTTGTGGTACTAGCGATGCTGGCGATGTTGACTGCCGCTACTTGTCCGGCAGCCGAGGCCAAGGTGTTCCGCCAGTACGACCACCGGTTGCAGTTTGAGGTGCCGGACGAGTGGCTGTGCACCAGTCAGTCGCCCCACCAGTTTTTAGCCATATTTACGGCGCCGGAAATGCGCTATGAGATTAATACCCTCACGTTAGTACATCAAATTCTGCCGGCCACTCATACGCTTACCGATTATGTAGTAAGCACGGTGGCCAGTCAGGAGAAAATGCTCTGGCAGTACCGGCTGCTGGACAAGCAGCTGCTCGACAACGCCTACGCGCCTTATTACCGGTTGGCTTTTACCTGGCGCCTGTCGTGGGAACAGCAGTATTTCGTGCTGCAAATGATTATCTGCCGGTATCCCGACGTCTATGTGCTGACCGGCACCTGTCCGGCTTCACTGCGCGAGGTATACGAACCGCTGTTTCAGCGCGTGTTTGATAGCTTTGCCTTTGTCGGCTAGACGGCAAAGGGAATTTTGCCGCGCCGGCGAATATACCGGAATAAGTTGTTGCTTGGTAAAGGACGGAGAATTATGGCAAAACTGGCGGACACGCCACGCAAACGCATCTTTTGGTTTATTTTTGGCGTCATTGTCGCCTTGGTGGCGCTCGGCGGGCGCATCGCCTGGATCCAGTTTGTGCAGGGCGACCAGCTGGCGGAAAAAGTGCGCTATCAGCTGCAGGACAGCCTAGTGCTGCAATCGCCGCGGGGCGCGATTTTCGACCGCAGCGGCCGGCCGCTTGCGATCAGCAGCATGGCGAAGTCGCTGTATGTTAATCCTGACCAGTTTAAACAGGCCGGGCAGGACGCTGAGGCCGTGGCCGCGCTATTGGCGCCGCATCTTGGCCTGCCGGCTGCGGAAATCAAGGAGCGTCTGACGGTGAACGGTAGCTTCATTTGGCTTAAGCGGACGCTGGAGCCGGAAGCGGCTAACGCCGTGGCGGCCCTGATCAAGGAGCATGGCCTCAAGGGGTTCGATTTTGTGGAGGAAAATAGGCGCTATTACCCCAATGACAGCTTAGCCGCCCATGTCTTGGGGTTTGTCGGTACCGACGACCGCGGCCTCGAGGGGATTGAGCATGCGCTGGACAAGCTCATCAGAGGCGAGAGCCAGCGGCAAATCATCGAAACAGACAGCTATGGCACGCCGATTTTTAAGTCCATCTTTGCGCTCAAGCCCCGTCAGCCGGGCAAGAGTGTCTATCTTACCATTGACAGCACCATTCAGTTTATTGTCGAGCAGAGCCTCGACAAGGCCATGGCGAAGACCAAAGCCAAAGGGGCCACGGTAATTGTGATGAATCCCCGCACCGGCGAGATTTTAGCCATGGCCAGCCGACCGACCTATAACCCCAACCAGTTTTGGCGATATAGCGCGAATGAGCGCAAGAACCGCGCCATATCCATCGTTTATGAGCCCGGTTCCACTTTTAAGGCGGTTGTGGCCGCCGCCGCCCTGCAGGAGGGATTGGTGCGTCCGGACGAACGCTTTGTGGATCAAGGTTATATTGAGGTGGCCGGCCGCCGCATCAAAAACTGGAGCGGCGACAGCTATGGCTCGGTCACGTTTACCGACATCATCAAAAATTCAATCAATACCGGCTTTGTCCAGGTTGGCATGCGCCTGGGCGCCGTGCGGCTTACTGAGTATGCCCGCCACTTCGGGTTTGGCCAGGCGACCGGGATTGAACTGCCGGGTGAGGAAGAAGGCATTCTCTTTAACCCGCGGGAAATGCGCGAAACCGATCTGGCCACCATGGCCATCGGCCAGAGCATCGCCGTTACGCCACTGCAATTACTTACCGCCATGGCGGCGATTGCCAACGATGGCGTACTGTTAAAACCGCACATTGTCAAGGAAATTCGCGATGAAAGCGGCATGGTGGTCAGTGCTAGCCCCACCATGCCGGTGCGGCAGGTAATAGGTCCGGACACGGCCCGGACGCTTACCGCCATGCTGGAAAAAGTAGTCGCTGAGGGCGGCGGGAAAAAAGCAACCGTTCCCGGCTACCGTTTTGCCGGCAAAACGGGAACGGCCGAACGCCTGAAAGAAGGAGGCGGCGGCTATGAGGCCGGTCACTACATCGCCTCGTTTGCCGGCTTTGGTCCGGTCGAGGATCCGCAAGTTGTCGCGTTGGTTGTTATTGACGACCCTCAAGGCGCATACTATGGCGGGGAGATTGCCGCACCAGTCTTTAGTGAGATCATGACCCAGGTTATGCGTCACCTAAATATTCGTCCCACAAACGACCTTGCTATGCCGCAGCCTAAGCCAGCCAATCCGGCAATTGTCCCGGGCGGGGGGGCGGACAAAGGCGAAAAGCGCCCGGCGCCGCCGGGCAAGGTGGTAGTGCCTGACCTGCGAGGTAAGTCGATGCGGGAAGTGGCCCGCGAACTTAGCCAGATCGGTCTGGCCTTGACGCCGGTCGGCACAGGCGTGGCCGTCGGGCAGGGTACGCCGGCCAATACTGTTGTTGACCCCGGTACGGAGATTACCGTTTATTTTGAACCGCGATAAGAGGTGGTTGGGATGGCTGATGCCCGCACTTTAGCCAAAATGCTCGCCGAAATAGCAGTGCTATTGGAACTCAGAGGGGAAAATAGCTTTAAAATCCGGGCCTATGAGAACGCGGCCCGTGCCCTCGGCCAACTGGACGCCGACTTAGCCGAGCTGGTGGCCCAAGGGCGGCTGCAGGGCATCAAAGGCATTGGCAAAACCATGACCCAGCATATCAAAGAATATATCGAAACCGGTCGGGTAACCTATTATGAAGAACTGCGGGAACAAGTGCCGCCTGTTCTCTTTGAACTAGTGAAGATCCCCGGCCTCGGACCGAAAAAGGCGTTGCTTCTTCACGAGCAACTGGGCATTAATTCGGTTGGCGAACTGGAATACGCCTGCCGGGAAAACCGCCTGAAAACCCTGAGCGGCTTTGGGGATAAGTCGCAGGATAAGATACTCGCAGGGATCGACTTTCTTAAGAAGTATCAGGGCCGGTTTTTACTCGGCGATGCCTGGCCAGTGGCGGAAAAAATCGCCGAATACCTGCGCCAGCATGAAGCCGTCCTGCAGGCGGAAGTGGCGGGTAGCATCCGCCGCCGGGCGGAAACGGTGAAAAATATTGATATTGTTGTCGCCGCTGATGCCGAAGCGGTAGCTGACATCGCTATCGCCATGCCGGGGGTGCAGCAGGTATTAAGCCGGGAAGGAAACGATATCAGGGTGCGACTGACGACCGGCATGGAGCTGGCGGTGCACGTCGTGAAACCTACCGCGTTTGCCGCGGCTCTGCATCGCTATACCGGCAGTAAAGACCACCTCGACTTGCTGGGCGCAGTGGCCGGCGAACAAGGGTGGCGCCTTGATGCCGAGGGTTTAATTGACGCCACTGGCCGGCGGCAGGGTGTGGCCAGTGAAGAAGATCTTTATCAACGGCTCGGACTAGCCTATATTCCGCCCGAACTGCGTGAGGGTCTGGACGAAGTCCGGTTGGCAGCGCGCTCCCTGCCGGCATTGGTAACCGCCCAGGATATTCGCGGCGTCTTTCATGTCCATACCGTTTATTCCGACGGTACGGCGACCATTGCCGAAATGGCGCGAGGCGCCCAGGCGCGGGGTTGGCAGTATATCGGCATTACTGACCACAGCCAATCGGCCGTCTATGCCCATGGCCTGCGGGTGGAAACGGTGCGCGAGCAGCGGCGGGAAATTGAGCGGCTCAATGTCGCGAGCAGCGATTTTACCATTCTCGCCGGAATTGAGAGCGATATTCTGCCTGACGGTTCGCTCGACTATCCGGACGAGGTGCTGGCCGAGTTTGATTTTGTCATTGCTTCGGTTCATTCGGCCTTCCGCCTGAGTGAAGCGGAAATGACGCGCCGGATTGTACGGGCTATGGAAAACCCTTATGTGACCATGCTGGGACATCCCACCGGCCGTATTTTGCTTGCCCGCGATGGGTATGCCCTTGATATGGAAGAAGTCATAAGCGCCGCGGCCGGTACCGGCACGGTTATCGAAATTAATGCCAGTCCCTACCGCCTCGACCTTGACTGGCGGTGGTGCCGGCGCGCGAAAGAAAAGGGCGTCCTTTTATCAGTCAATCCTGATGCCCACGCCTTGGATGAACTGGATTATCTGGACTACGGGCTGGCGATGGCGCGTAAGGCCGGTCTTACGGCCGCCGACATCCTGACCAGCCGTTCGCTCCCCGACCTGCTCTCGCTGCTTAGCCGCAAGCGGGCCGGCCGCCGACAATAGCAGAAAAGGACGGCTGCTGCGCCGTCCTTCATGATACCTAGGAAACTAGGAATTGATGTCGCTTTTGGCAGTCATGGTTCCAGTTGAGGCAGTAGTGGCGCTGGTACCGGCAAGACTGCTTTCATACTGCTCGATCATCCGGCGAACCATGTGACCGCCAACGCGACCGCAGTCGGCAGACGTCATGGTACTCCAGCCACTTTGGCGCACTCTTTCCGCAATGCCAAGCTCGGAAGCTACTTCGAATTTCATGCGGTCGAGCGCGTTTTCAGCTGCCGGGTTAACAGGCTTTTTGCTTCTTGCCACTTTTCAACACCTCCTTATTGCTTGGTACTAATATTATCGGTTTCGTATGCCTCTTTTATGCCATTATTGTTATGTTAAATAGTGGCAGGATCGGAAATGCTTATTTGTCATTTAGCAGGATTTTCTGGACGGCAAAGCGAAAAGTGTATGCTCTAGGCAATTTTATCCTTAAAACAGCTAAAACAGCTAAAACAGCGAGGTGTTATGACTGTGCTGAGCGACATTGAAATCGCCCAAGCCGCGAAAATGCGTCCCATCGACCAGATTGCGGGTGCGCTGGGTATTGACGCCGATTATGTGGAACATTACGGTCGGTATAAGGCGAAAATTGCGCTCGACTTCTATGACAAGGTAGCCGGGAGGCCGGACGGTAAACTTATTCTGGTAACGGCGATTACGCCTACGCCGGCCGGCGAAGGCAAGTCGACTACGACCGTTGGTCTGGCGCAAGCTATTGCCAAACTGGGCCATAAAGTGGCGGTGGCGCTGCGGGAACCGTCGCTCGGCCCTTGCATGGGCGTTAAGGGAGGCGCCGCCGGCGGCGGTTATTCTCAGGTCGTGCCCATGGAGGATATTAATCTGCATTTTACCGGCGATCTGCATGCCGTCGGCAGCGCTCACAATTTGCTGGCAGCGATTATTGACAACCATATTCACCAGGGCAATACGCTCGGCATTGATCCGCGGCGCATCACTTGGCGGCGGGTGGTCGACATGAACGACCGGGCGCTGAGGAACATCGTCGTTGGTCTGGGCGGCAAAGCCCACGGCGTGCCCCGGGAAGACGGCTACGACATTACCGTTGCCTCGGAAGTTATGGCCATTCTGTGCCTGGCCACCGATTTGGATGATCTTAAAGAGCGTTTGGCGCGCATCATCGTCGGTTACAGTTATGACAATAAGCCTATTACTGCGGGTATGCTCAAGGTGCAGGGGGCGATGGCCGCCCTCTTAAAAGACGCCATTAAGCCTAACCTGGTGCAGACGCTGGAGCATGTGCCGGCCTTTATTCACGGCGGACCTTTTGCCAATATTGCCCATGGCTGCAACAGCGTCATGGCCACCCGCCTGGCGCTGAAGACGGCTGATTATGTTGTTACCGAGGCGGGCTTCGGTGCTGACCTGGGGGCCGAGAAGTTCTTCGACATTAAGTGCCGTTATGCCGGTCTAAAACCTGAAGCGGCGGTGGTGGTCGCTACGGTTAGGGCGCTCAAGATGCATGGGGGCGTCGCGCGGGCGGCGTTGACCGCGCCGAACGCCGACGCGGTGCGGCGCGGAGCGGCTAATCTCGAGAAACACATCGAGAATGTGCGTAAATTCGGCGTCCCGGCCGTAGTTGCCGTTAATATCTTCCCCACTGATACACCGGACGAACTAGCGGCCGTGGTCGAACTTTGCGACCGCATCGGTGTGCCGGTCGCCCTGTCCAATGTGTGGGCCGAAGGCGGCCAGGGCGGGATCGAGCTGGCGGAGAAGGTGTTGGCGGCGGCTAATAGCGGCGAAAGCCACTTTGCGCCGCTCTACCCGCTCGAGCTGCCGCTTGCCGACAAGGTGCGCGTCATTGCGCGGGAAATCTACGGCGCGGACGATGTTGCCTTCACCAAGGAAGCGGCCAACACCATTGCGGAGTTGGAAGCCATGGGGTACGGCCGCCTGCCGGTCTGCATGGCCAAGACGCAGTACTCATTGTCTGACGACCCAACCCTGCTTGGCCGTCCGGAAGGCTTCACCATCACCGTGCGGCAGGCGCGGGTGTCAGCCGGCGCGGGTTTCGTCGTCATGCTCACCGGCGAAATTATGACCATGCCTGGACTTCCGAAAGTACCGGCCGCCGAGAAGATTGATATCGACCGGAGCGGCCGTATCACCGGTTTGTTCTAAGAAACTAGGAGGTATTCGAAAATTGGCCCTGATTCTTGACGGCAAAGCCGTTGCCGCCGCATATAAAGCCAAAATAAAAGCCAAAGTCGACGCCCTGGCGGCGCAGAACATAACGTGCGGCCTCGCCATCCTGCTGGTAGGCAATGACGCCGCATCCCGCATCTATGCCGACCGGCTGGTTAAACTGGCCACTGGCTTAGGCGTGCAGGCCGTAGTGCGCCACCTGCCGGCGGACGCAACCGAGGAAGAGGTGCTCGCCCTGGTGTGCGAGCTTAATGAAGACGACCACATCCACGGCATCTTGCCAATGATGCCGCTGCCGCCGCATCTGGCCACCGACCGAGTCGCGGCCGCACTGGCACCAGATAAGGATGTGGATGCGCTTCATCCCTTAAACGCCGGTTTGGTGGCGACCGGCAAGAGCCGCTGGGCGCCATGTACGCCCCGGGCGGTGATGGCTATTCTCGACTACTATCAAATTGATGTCAGCGGTAAGCATGCCGTAGTAATCGGCCGCAGCAATGTGGTGGGCAAACCGCTTGCTCACCTCCTGCTTGGCCAAAACGCCACCGTCACGGTGTGTCATTCGAAGACCCGTGATTTGGCGGCTCTGACCCGGCAGGCCGATGTGATTGTCGCCGCCGTAGGCCGGCCGGCGCTCATCGGGCCGGACATGGTGCGGCCCGGGGCCGTCGTCATCGACGTTGGTATCAATGAAGTAAACGGCGCCGTTGTCGGTGATGTTGACTATGATGCCGTCTTCCCCATCGCGGGGGCGATTACGCCCGTACCGGGTGGCGTCGGCGCGGTAACGACGGTAATGGTCGTAGAGGCCGCCCTGCGCAGTTTTGGTGACTTATGAACGAAACGGTCGTTGTTGGTTTTGGCAATCTCCTGATGGGTGACGACGGGGCGGGCATCAGGGTGGTGGAGCGGCTCAATGCCCTGGGTCTGCCGCCTGGCGCGAGGGCTTTGGACGGCGGGGTGGCGTCGTTTGAGGTGTTGGCCGGTCTTCGCCAGGCGCAAGCCGTTATCATTGTCGACGCGCTGGCCGCCGGCGGCGCGCCTGGCGCCATTTACCGCTTGACTCCGGCTGACCTCGGGGCGGCGGCACCGGACCGGGTTTACTCGCTCCATGACTTTACCTTGCTGGAAGCGCTGCACCTGGCGGCAAAAGTAGCGCCGCTGCCGCGGATCGTTATTTACGGCATCGAGCCGGCCAGCGTCGAGCTTGGCCTGGAGCTCACGCCGCCGGTGGCGCAGGCGGTAGAGCGGGTAGCCCACCTGATTTTGGATGAGCTCAGGAGTGAACTAAATGCATGAAATGGCGATCGCCCAAGGCATTTTGGATATTGTCCTCGCCGCTGCCGCCGAGCACGATGCGGCAGTGGTGCGGCGGATAAAGCTGCGGGTAGGGGAAATGACCGAAGTAGAGCCTGATGCCCTGCGCTTTTGTTTTGCGGCGCTGGCGGCCGACACACCGGCCGCCCCGGCCGAGCTTGACATCGAGGTAGTGCCGCTGGCAGGGCGCTGCCAGGACTGTCAGTGCGAGTTTGCCGTGGCGCGCTACCGGTTTTTTTGTCCGGTCTGCGGCTCTGCCGACGTGGAGATAATTTCCGGGCGGGAACTGCAAGTGGAGCATTTGGAGGTAGATTAGATGGAAATCAAAGTAATGGCCAATATTTTGGACAAAAACGAGCAAATTGCGGCCGAAGTGAATAAGCTGCTCAGCGAGCGGGGGATTTTCGTCTTCAACCTGCTCGGCTCGCCCGGTTCAGGCAAGACTTCCCTTCTGGAGCGCACCATTGCCGCCCTTAAGGACGAATTGAGGATGGCGGTAATCGAAGGCGACCTCTTTACCTCCAAAGATGCCGAGCGCATTGCGCGCCATGGTGTTCCGGTAGTGCAGATTAACACCGGCGGCGGTTGCCATCTGGACGCTAGCATGGTTAAAAACGTGCTGGATAAGCTGGCCCTTGACGACCTTGATCTCATTATCATTGAAAATGTGGGCAATCTGGTATGTCCGGCCGAATTTAATATTGGCGAGGATGTTAAAGTAACGGTTCTCAGCATTACCGAAGGCGAAGACAAGCCGCTGAAATATCCGCTTATCTTCAAACAATCCTGCGTGGCTATTCTTAACAAGATTGACCTTTTGCCATACACTGAATTTAACCTGCAGGCGGCGGTGGACGATATTACTAGTATCAATCCCCATATTACTCTGCTTGAGGCCTCCTGTCGGACTGGTGAAGGGCTGGACCGCTGGTTCGACTGGCTGCGGCACCAGGTTGAAAGTAAAAAGCGAAGGAGTTAAAGAAAACCATGTCAGAAATTGACCGGTTGGCGGAGAAAATCGAGGAGCTTCGTCAGCGGCTCGCTATTTTGGTAGATAGTAAGCAGGGCAATTTAAAGGACCCTGAAGTAATGACGCTCAGCGCCGAGCTTGACCGCCAGATAGTCAATTACCAGCGGATCAGATGGATAGCAGCCGGCCAAAAGTAAAGGAGGAAACATTTTGCTTGCCATTATTGGAGGCGCCATTTTGCCAATTTGCGAGCCGCCGTACACCGGCGGCGTTATTTTTGTCGACAAAGGCAAAATCATTGGTATCGGGCGGGAGGGCGATATTCCCGCCGGGGCGAAAATAATCGACGGCCGGGGCAAATACATCACGCCCGGCTTGATTGACGCCCATACGCATCTGGGTATTTATGCCGAGCAGCAGGCTTGGGCGGGGGAAGATGTTAACGAAACCAGCCAGCCGGTTACGCCGGGAATGCAAGTCATTGACGCTATCAATCCCGGCGATGTGGGCCTGGCGGACGCCTGTGCTGGCGGCGTCACTACCGTTATGGTTGCTCCCGGCAGCGCCAACCCCATTGGCGGTCAGGCGGCCATAATTAAAACGCGCCGACAACTCACCGTGGAAGATATGCTCGTCAGGCGTTATGCCGGGTTAAAAATTGCCTTTGGGGAAAACCCTCGCCGCGTTTACGGCAAACACAAAAAGATGCCGGTGACGCGTATGGCCACGGCCGCTCTTATTCGGGAGACGCTGCTCAAAGGCCGGGAGTATATGGCCAAAGCCGAGAACAAGGAGCGGCAAATTGATTTAGGTATGGAAGCGGTGGCGCGCGTATTGCGCCGGGAGATGCCGCTCCGGGCCCACGCCCATCGTGCTGATGACATTGTCACCGCGCTGCGCATCGCTCGGGAATTTGATGTGGACATAATCATCGAGCATGCTACCGAGGCGCACCTTATTCCCGAGGTGCTGGCCGAGCGCCGGGCGCGGGTGGTACTGGGACCGCACCTGATTACCCGTAGCAAGCACGAGCTGAATGAACGCAGTTTTGCCGCGCCGGCGGTGCTTGCGGCGCATGGCGTTCCGTTCGCGCTCATGAGCGACCACCCGGTCGTACCCTGTGCCTTTTTGACGGTTTATGCCGGCCTCGCCGTGCGGTTTGGCTTGGGTGCGGAACAAGCCTTGCGGGCCATTACGCTGGATGCCGCCGAAATCCTCGGGATTGCTGACCGTGTCGGTAGTATTGCTCCCGGCAAGGATGCGGACCTGGTGGTGTGGCGTGGCCATCCGCTCGAGCTCACGGCCATGCCGGAATGGGTCATCGTTGACGGCTATGTTGGCAAGGTTAGTAGGGAGCAAAAGATTGTCAGCTGGGAGCCGTGGGCGCCGGCCACCAGGTAGGCTACTACTGCGCTACCTTGAAAAGTGACGAAACCGCGAAGATAATCATGCCAATAAATTGGCACCACAAGCGATGAAAACTAATGTTTAACCACAGAGATAATCATGCCGATGAAGCGGCACCACAAAACATGAAAACCGTTATTCAACCGCGGAGAACACAGAGAGCGCGATATTCATCGCGCTAAAGTTAAAAAATATCCCCTCCGTGTCCTCTGTGGTTCCATTTTATAAATTCAAGCGCGACAGTTGTGGCGGCGGGCTAAACTAAATGCTTATTTTCATCACTTGTGGTGCCGAAATCGGCATGAGTATCTTTGCGAAGAAACTACCCGCGCTCTTGGGCGCGGGTAGCGCTTTTGGCAGGAAACGGGCCATAAAAGGCGAATAAACAGCTATACAGTTGCTGTTTACTCAGTTAATTTATTTTTTATTTTTTTCTCTACTGGTCTTACCACTTTCTACTTTCGACTTTTTACTTTTCGATTTCCACTTCCCATTTTTCGATTTCCACCTACATTACCAAAGAGGGCGATAGCTATGGCCAGAAAACGGGGAGCAGGCAGCGGAGGCGGCGGCCATGACGCCACGGGCATGATGCGGTGGCTGTTGACCTACGCCGACTTAATTACTTTGCTGATGGTCTTTTTTGTCGTTATGTATGCAATGAGTTCGGCCGACCAGAAGAAATTCAACGCGCTTAAGGCGTCGCTGGCTGCGGCGCTGCGCACCGAGGGCGCGGGCACCAACCTTATCTTCGAATATTCCGGCAACCGGCCGTTCAATCAGGTTGTCAATCCTGAGGGGACGGAAAAAGATCTGGAGACGTTTCGGGAAATTATCAGCCAGATACAGCAGCGGGTCAAAGATCCCCAGGGGGTGGGTTTTACCGTCAGTGAGCGGGGTCTTACCATCCGCTTCCTTGACAGCATTCTCTTCGATTTGGGTCGGGCCGAGCTGCGGCCGGACGCTCTGCCGCTACTCGATGCCGTGGCGGATGCGCTCAAACAGACCGATAACTATATCCGGGTCGAAGGACACGCCGATAACTTGCCGATTAACACCGCCCAATTTCCTTCCAACTGGGAGCTTTCGGCGGCGCGGTCGATTGCCGTTACCCGCTATTTTATCGACAAGCACGGCCTTGAGCCGCGGCGGCTGTCTTCTCTTGGCTACGGCGAGTACCGGCCGCTGTATCCAAATACATCCGAGGCCAACCGGGCGAAAAACCGCCGGGTCGATATTGTCATTCTCCGTAGTAGCTTGGCCGGCGGTGAAGTCGACGCGCCGCTGCCGGCGCCGCGCCAGCAGTAAGTTCAGTTTTTCAGGAGGTTTAATCTGTGCCGAGTGAACGTGACTGGGAGCAGTTTAAGCAAAAGTTTTTTGCCAAATCCGGCATCAATCTCAACGATTACAAGCCCACGCAAATGCAGCGGCGGATCACCAATTTCATGACCCGTCACGGCGTCAATACCTATCTGGATTTTTATGCCCTTATTGACCGCAATCCCGGGCTGTATAAGGAATTTATCGACTTTCTTACCATTAACGTCACTGAGTTTTTTCGCACGCCGGAAAAGTTCGTCGAACTGGAGACCAAGGTGCTGCCTGATTTGCTGGCCAAATCGGCGCGGCTATCCGTGTGGAGCGCCGGCTGTTCGACCGGGGCGGAACCTTATTCGCTGGCAATAATCCTTGCCGACCTGACGCCAAACACGCGGCACCGCATTTTGGCCACCGATCTGGACGTGGAGATGCTGGCCAAGGCCAAAAAAGGGCAGTATGCGGCGAATGAGCTGAAGAACGTTTCGCCGGCCCGCCTGCAGAAATACTTTAAGCCTCTAGCGGGCGGTCTTTATGAGATCAGTGACAACATCCGCAGCCGGGTGGAGTTTCAGCGCCATAATCTGCTGCTCGACCGCTTTGAGAGCGGTTTTGACCTCATTGTCTGCCGCAATGTCGTTATTTACTTTACCGAGGAAGCCAAGGACGCCTTGTACCGCCGCTTCTTCGCCGCGCTTAAGCCGGGGGGCGTACTGTTTGTCGGCGGCACCGAAGCAATTTTGAATTTCCGTGACATTGGTTTCGCCAGTTACCTGCCGTTTTTCTACCGCAAACCGCTATAGCACGCCCCAATTGGCCAGCAGCCTAAACAGGCGGAGCAGCTGGTCAAAAAAGACGGTGGCCGGCGTGCGCTCGGCAATATCTTTGTCGGCGATAACGTCCACCGTTTTTACCGCTTTGTCATGAACATAAAAGATAATTTCCCCGATTTTTTGCCCCTGATATACCGGGGCTTTAATTTTTTCCGGCAGGTCAACTTTGACGGTCACATGCGGGTAGGCGGCGGCTTCAACCACCAGCGCGGCCGGGGTGGCAACGACGGCGTCCACCATGCCGTGCTGGCCGTTTTCCACTGGAATGGCGGCCAGCACGGCCCCTTCGTCGGCGTAATCGTAGAGATCATAATTGTCAAAGCCGTGCTTGAGGAGCATCATGGAGTTGTACCACCGGGCGTGGTCGTGAAGAACTACGGCAATAAGCCGCTGATTGCCGCGGGTAGCGCTGGCGACCAGACAAGGCCCGGCCTCGCTGGTGGTGCCGGTTTTGACGCCGTCAGCCTCCTCCAGCATCCAGAGCAGCTTGTTGGTGTTGCGCAAATTGCGGTCCCGTTCGCGGCCGCTGCGGTCCAGCCATTCGATAGTCGTTTCTTTCGTACTGACAATTTGGCCAAAAACCGGATTGGTGAGGGCGTAGCGGGCCAACCAGGCCAGGTCAAAGGCGGTGGAAAAATGCCCTGGCGCGGTAAGGCCATGGGGGTTGACGAAATGACTGTTCACGGCGCCGATTTCCTGGGCCCGTTTATTCATTACCGCGGCAAAGGCTTCCACCGAGCCGGCCAAATGCTCGGCGATGGCTACGGCGGCATCGTTGCCGGAACGCAGCATCAGGCCGGTGACCAGTTCGCGTAGGGTCAGCGTCTGGCCGGCGTAAAGGTTCATAGACGAGCCGCCGGTACCGGCGGCGCGGGGGCTGACGCGCACCACCTCATCCAGACGGCCGCTCTCAATGGCGATGATGGCGGTAAGGATTTTTGTCGTGCTGGCCGGCGCGCTGCGTTTATGCATGTCTTTATCATACAGCACCTGGCCGGTCTTAGCGTCCATGAGCACGGCGGCCCGGCAGTTAAGTTTCGGGACAGCCGCCTGTGCTGCCGCCACCAGCAGCAGGACCAAGACAGTCAGGGCTGCAAGCACTTTGAAAATTAAGCGCATAGTACCCCTCCCCTGCAATCATTTAATTATATGACAGGACCGCCCAATCATTCGTTGCTTTAATAAATGAGTCCTAGCGGTGCAGCAGGCGGGGCGCAAGTATAATATTTACAAGATGGAGATACTGTGGAAGAGGCGCCCGGCGGCGCCATAGCGATGGATTAATGGCTAATAAATAAAAATTTTGTATACAATAAAAGGAATTTTTGCCCAATTAACGTATTTAAATAATTAAAAGAAGTAAATATCAGCCAACTTTATAAAATAAAGGAGTGATCATATGACCAAGAAAGCGCCCCTTGTCATGATTCCTGGTCCGACGCCGGTGGCCGAACCGGTCCGCCAGGCTATGGCCGTGCAAACTTACGGACACAACTACAGCGGTTTTGTTGAAATATACCGCGAGTGCCTTAGTGGCCTGAAGACGATTTTCCAGGCTGACCACATGGTTGTCATTGGCGGTTCAGGAACCCTGGCAATGGAAATGACGCTTATTAACACCGTTAAGGCCGGCCAGGACCTCTTGGTCGTGTCCCACGGCGCCTTTGGTGACCGGTTTGCCGCCATTGCCAAAGTGCTTGGCATTAACGCCGACGTGCTGAGCTGTCCGCCTGGCAGCCGCGTGCCGCTTGCGGAAATTGAAAAGGCCCTGGCCAGCAAGCGCTACGCTGCCATGACCCTCACCCATGTGGATACTTCCACGGGCGTGCTGGCGCAGGCCAAAGAAGTAGGCGAACTGGCGAAAAAATATGATGTCCTCTACATTCTTGACGGTGTGTGCGCCAGCGCGGGCGTACCCGAACCGATGAAAGATTACGGTATTGACGTTATCGTCACCACCTGCCAGAAAGCCTTCGGTACGCCACCTGGTTTAACCATGATCGCCTTTAACGAAAAAGCTGCCGCCCGTCGCGACGAACTGGGTACCGTGCCCGGCTATTACACCGACTGGAAGAACTGGATGCCGATAATGGAAAATCCATCGCTGTACATTTCCACACCGCCGGTTAACCATATCGTGGCCCTCAATGAGGCGGTCAAGCTTATTTTGGCCGAAGGTCTCGAGGCCCGGTATGCCCGGCATGAGCGCATCGGCCGCAGTTTCCGCGCTGGCCTGGCCGCACTTGGCCTGGAAACGGTGACGGAGAAAGAAGCGCTTGCGCCGACGCTCAGCGTTGTCAAGTACCCGCCTAACGTGGACGATGCCGCCTTCCGCGCCAAAGTGGAGGAGAACGGCGTGTTTATTGCCGGCGCCCTTGGGCCTCTGAAAGGAAAAGCCTTCCGCGTCGGTCATATGGGGATTATCGGCATGGATGAAATCGCGATTACTCTTACCGCCATTGAGCGGGCGTTGACCGCCCTTGGCGTCCAGGTCACGCCCGGCGCCGCGGTCGGGGCGGCTTGGCAAGAGTGGGACAGCGTCCGCGCCGCGCAGGGCTGTGCGTGCTGCTGTTGTGGCGAGTAGCTATTAATTTTATGGCAAAGTGCCTTCCGGATAACCGGGGGCGCTTTTACTTTCCCTTGGCCTTTTTGCCTCTGCCTGATAGGGCTTAAGGTGCTGCCAGTGAGACTGGATTAGCTGATCGAAGCGCCGGATGGTGGCTGTCCGTTCGTTGCGCAGCGCTTGAATGGCGTTATAGATGCTTTGGTCAAAGGCATATACTTTGTGCTTAGGTACGGTTACCGGCTTAGCATATTCCAGCAGCCGGGTAGCCACTTTCACATTACTTTTTCCTTCTTTGAGCAGCACCGCCGGTTCAAGCATGTCCGAACCTTCATAGCGGTGGATAAGACAGTTGGGCTGGATGCGGTCAATGACATTTTTGTGTTCGCCGTCGAGGTTGATGGTCGCGCCGCAATTAGGACAAGCAGGAGTATCGAGCGTCATCCAGGTGTGGCAGTTGGCGCAGACAATTCCGTCCACGAAAATCCCTCCTGGTCAAGCTTTGTTTTATTGTCGCCGGAAAATGGGCGAAGTATCCGGCAAAATTTTTTATCGGTTAGGGGATTGACAACTGCCTGCCCGAGTTGTTATACTCTGCTTAAACGGTACGCTGATAAAGATCGATGACCAGGAAGAGTACACATGAAAAGAGGGTTACAGCGAGCCAATGGCAGTGGGAGTTTGGCACTACTCGGCATGTGGAATGGGCCTGGGAGATGCAGTCCGAGCCGCGCAAGCGGGGTAGGCGCTGCCGGAGACTCCCGCCGTTATCAGGGAGCGGGTATCGGATATTGTTTCCCGTACCTAGTGAGCTGGGCTGCTTGGCAGCCAATTAGGGTGGCACCGCGAGTTAACCCCTCGTCCCTTACTTCGGGATGAGGGGTTTATATTTTCTGCTCTGCTTGTCCGCCTTTGGCGCTGCTGCCAGCGTCTCCGGCGGCCGTGCATGACGGCCAGGCTTGGCCGGGTGGCGATGAGCAGGAGCAACGAAGAAAATGTAAAGGAGGAATAAGCATGGAACACAAACAGCAGGAAATGGTTCGGTTCGAAAAGGCGCAAGGGGGGCAATTTCGCTGGGTGGCGGTAACGGCCCTGCTTTTGGCGATCGGTGCGATTCTTCACCTGGTTACTCCTAACGTAGGCGGGGTGACGCCCAACTGGACCATCGCCATGTACTGTATCGCCATAAATCTTACGCGACCTTCGTTGGGGCAGGCCGCCGGCATCGGCCTGGTCGCCGGTGCAGTCAACATTCCTACTTCCAAGTCCGCGTTTCCTTACGGCAACTTAGCGAGTGAACTGGTCGGCGCCTTGATCTGTGCCGCTATCGTCAATAGTGCAGTGAATTTTACTGTAGGCCGTTTTAATTTCCGGCCGGCCGTATGCGCCCTCATCAGCACGCTCGGCAGCGGGTTTACCTTTATTACGATTTTGAAACTCGTTTTGTCGCTACCCATGACGGTGTACCTGTACGCCATGGTGCCGGTCGTGCTGGCCGTTGCCGCTGTTAACACCATCATCACTCAGCTGCTGTATTTCCCGGCGCAAAAACTGTTTGCCGCCAAAGGAGGCCAATAAATGTCTGCCGTTGTCTTCGAAGCCTTTTCCTACGCCTACCCGGGTACGGACAAGGTGCTCGACCATATTGACCTGACCGTGCCGCGCGGGGCCTTCACCGTTATTACCGGCCCAAGCGGCGCCGGCAAAACGACACTGTGTCTGGCCGTCTGCGGCGCCGTTCCCCACTATTTTGGGGGCGCCCTGGCCGGTACGGTACGGGTAAACGGCGGCAAAACGACGGACAGTACGATGTATAACCTGGCGCGGCAGGTAGGAACGGTGCTGGAAGACTATGAAAGCCAACTGGTAACGATGACTGTCTTCGAAGAAGTGGCCTTTAGTTTGGAAAACCGGGGAATTGATGAAAAGGAGACGGCCCGCCGGGTGGCTGACGCCCTGGCGCTGGTAGGTTTAAGCGGCTTTGAAGACCGAGAGGTAGCTTCTCTGTCGGGCGGCCAAAAACAGCGGCTGGTTATCGCCAGTGTACTGGCCGCCGAGCCTGACATTCTGGTCCTTGACGAACCGGCGTCGGCTCTCGACCCGCAGGGGGCTGAGGAGCTATACCGGCTTCTCGGCCGCCTTAATGTCGAACAGGGCATTACGATTATTGTGTCGAACATGACTTGAGCCGGGTGCTGCCATATGCCAGTGATTTTGTGCTTATGACTGGCGGCAAGATAATCGCGAGCGGGCCGCCAAGCGATGTGCTTTACTATATGGGGCGGCGCCAGGTCTACCAGGAAGGGGTGCCGCCACTGTGGCAACTAAAGCTGAAGCTGGAAGCGGAAACCGGCATGTCTTTTGGCAACTGGCGCAGTGAGGCGGAGGCGGCGCAAGAAATTAAGGCATGGCTGAGCGCCTGCCGGCAGGGGGCGGCGAAAAGTGCTTGAAGTCCGAAATGTTTCTTTTGCTTACCGCCGTGGGCGATCGGTTCTCCATGATGTGTCGCTTATCGTCGGCGCTGGCGAGTTTGTGGCCATTGCCGGCCGCAACGGTAGCGGCAAGACAACGCTTACCCGCTTGATTATGTCGTTACTTGCGCCGGATAGCGGCGCCATCCTGGTTGATGGCCAGGATACCCGCAAAGCGACGCCGGCCGATATGGCCCGTCATATCGGTTACGTGTTCCAAAATCCGGACCGCCAAATTTTCCGGGAGACGGTCGCCCAGGAAGTGGCCTTCGGGCCGGAGCAGCTGGGGCTGGCGCCGGCGGAAATTAAGGCGCGTGTGGCAGAGGCACTCGCCCTGACGGGCATTAGCGATTTGGCCAATGCTTACCCGGCTATCCTGACGAAAGGACAAAAGCAGCGGGTGGCCATTGCTTCGGCATTGGCCCTCAAGCCGCGCATGCTCATTCTCGATGAGCCGACCAGCGGCCAGGACGCGGTGGAACGCGAAGCGCTGCTTAAGCTGCTGACGGAATTATGCCGACAGGGGCTAGCCATTTTGCTGATTACGCATGACATGGAAATTTTAGCCCGTTATGTCGAACGAACGGTAGTAATTGCCGATGGCCGCAAAGTATTCGATGGGGCCGTAACCGAGCTTTTTTCCGGCCGGTACCCTGTCGGGAAATGGGGCTTGCGTCAGCCGACGGCTGCCGCTATTTCCCGGGAAATAGCAGTTTTTGGCGGGAAAACGGTTGTTACCGTCGATGAACTTTGCACCAATCTACTTGAGTATGCCCGAGGTGACGGACATGCAAAAACTGGCCCCGCTCACTAAACTAATTCTGACAATCGCCGTGTCGGTTTGGGCCATGCTGCTCCAGTCGCCGGTCGCCCTGGCACTGCTTGCCGGAGCGCAATTGGCAGTTATTGGTCTGGCCCGCGTCAGCAGTAGCGCCCTTAAGGCCGTAGGGAGCATTTGCCTGTTTGGCGCGCTGCTGGCCGGCCTGCAGTACTTGCTTGGCAGCGGCGCTACTCTGGCGGCCGTTACCGGTTTGCGCATGGTAGCTATGACACTGGTTTTCGTTATTCTCCTCACAACCACCCGTATCCAGGATCTTACCGCCGCTCTGGTCAGCCAGTGCCGTATTCCTTATGAATATGCCTTTATGTTTACGGCGGCGCTGCGCTTTATTCCCGACTTTATCGCTGAGAGCAAGGCTGTGCAGGAGGCGCAGGCCTGTCGGGGCTACTCGCCCCGGGGCAACCCGCTGCGGCGGCTATTGAACTATATTGCCGTTGTCCAGCCGCTCGTGCTGCGGGCGATCCACCGTTCCGAGACCATGGCTATGAGCCTGGCGCTGCGTGGCTTCGGCGGTCGCACGCGTACTTTTTCCGCCAACATTGCGCTTGCCGGAAAAGACTATGGCGTGATTGCCGGTATGCTGGCGGTGACCGCAGGTATTGTGGCAGCGCGGGCACTGGGACTGTGAACAACAAAAGCCGGCTTAAATGCTAAACGTTTGTAAGCCGGCTTTTTAGCCAGATAATTGCGACAGAACGCTGTTAACGGCAAAAAAACGTCAATTTTGCTTAACTTAGTTTGTGGTAGAACGGTAAATATTGTGGTATAATATTTCCCGTTATGGGGCATTAGCTCAGTGGGAGAGCGCTTGACTCACATTCAAGAGGCCACTGGTTCGAAACCAGTATGCCCCACCAGGAAAATCAAGGCCTGCGAGGTTATCCCCGCAGGCCTTTTTGTATCCTACTGTAGCATAACTGTAGCATATAACTGTAATCGTTTTGTCGCATTTTATTCCCCCTCCCGGTCAACGGGAGGGGGTCAGGGG